>DATLII010000290.1:0-11044 GCA_035539495.1 Dongiaceae bacterium | reverse complement strand
TGCCAAAATCGACTAAAAACTGTACACTTCTATTCCGCAGACAGGACGGTTCAGGTTTCCGACCGCCGGTTGCGCCTCCCCAGGCGCCTTTGGTCGCTTTATGACGATGACCATATAGGGCGGATACTGCGTGAACTCAATGTACTGTAAGAAAATCATTTTTACTTGTCACCGTCCCCACTTCTACGCCCCACCCCTTCTCGTTCAATTAGTGAACTCCATCCCAGCTTATTTATCCCTTCCGGCCGCCTTGCCGATCTGAGAACTGGCCCGCACGGATACCCCTCATCCCGTTTCTATATTGATTGCCGAGAATTTGTTCTGTCGATGTTCGAGGGAATCACGCCATGTCACTCACCGCTTTCCGCAACACCTGCTTCAAGGCACAAGGAATGGCCCTGGTTCTGACCATGTCCAGCCTGTTGCTGGCCGGCTGCGGCGGCGGTGGCTCATCGGGTAACGGCGGCGGAACGGAAACGCCAGTTCAAAACGGCACTGAAACACCGACCGGATCAACCGGGTCTACTGGAAACGACACCCCGGTTACCGGCAACGAACCGGTTCCGACCCGCAGCCTGAGCTTGACGTCCCAGCCTGCCAGTGCGGTGATTTATGAAGGCCAGACTCAGACATTCAGCCTGAGTTACAGCAACAGCCATCCGGTAACGGTCAGCTGGTTCAAGAATGGCAGCAAGATCAGCGGCGCCACTGGCACCAGCTATACCGTATCCAGCGCCACCACTGGCAGCGCCGGCACCTATTCCTGCTCTGTCACCGACGGCACCCTTACCGCCAACTGCAACAGTTTCAGCCTGGGCGTGAATCAGATCGTGCGCATCACGCAGCAGCCCGGCAATCAGCTGGTAAATGAAGGCGTGAATGTCAGCTTCAGCGTGACAGCTACCGGCACTGGCCCCTTGAGCTATCAATGGTTCTTCAATGACCAGCCCGTGAGTGGTGCCACCAGCGCACAGCTGAGCCTGTCCAATGTTGCGTTGACCCAGCAAGGTCAGTATCACGTACGAATCAATAACGGCGGCTCCACAATCAACAGCGGCAAAGCGGCGCTGACCGTCGTCGAAAATCCGGACGGCGTCATCCAGCTGAGCTGGAACGCCCCCACGCAACGGGTAAACGGCGTCAGCCTGGCCGCCAATGAGATTGCCAGCTATCAGGTATTCCACGCAGATTCCGCCACCGGCGAGCTGACCCAGCTGGCCACCGTCAACGGCGGCGAACGCAGCTTGCAGGTGGAAGAACTGACATCCGGCACACACTACTTCGCAGTGGCCACCGTGGATACCCAGGGTCTGATCAGTTCCCGCTCAACCCGGATCGCCGTCGCCGTACAGTAATTCAACAGCCTTTCAAAGGGAGGCGTCATTGCCTCCCTGATCCCCACTCCATCGCCGTTAGCTAATTCCGTCTGGAAGCAGGCCACAAAATAAACAAAAGCCGTCGCACGCATTGCTTGTGACTGCCCGCGCATTTCTTTTCTCACATTTAATTGATCCATCAAGGTGTGAACTGAGGCACAGGCCCCACAGAATGCACCAACTACGCTCACCCTTATAAGGTTCGTGCAAACCATTACAACGGACTTATTTTGGGAAGGGGATTCAACGTGACGGCCATATCAGCGATAGCACAAGGACTCTTCAGGGCACAGGCGATGGCACTGATCATTGCTGGCTCGAGCCTGATGCTGACCGGTTGTGGTGGTAGCAAGGCAGATACCGCCAAAAGCCAGAGCGCATCGAGCGAGTCCAGCCAACCCAGCGAAGGCGACACTCAACAGCCCACACCGCAGCCACACAGTCTCAGCCTGAGCTCCCAACCGTCCGACGCCACGATTTATGAAGGCCAGAACACCACGTTCGCCCTGACGGTATCCCACAACTATCCCATCACCGTTAGCTGGTTCAAAAACGGCAGCAAGATCAGCGGTGCGACCGGCACCAGTTACACCGTTGCCAGTGCCACCACCGGCAGCGCGGGCACTTATAGCTGCACCGTCACCGACGGCGTGCTGAGCGTGAATTGCAACAGTTTCAGCCTGGGTGTGAATCAGATCGTGCGGATCACCCAGCAACCCACCAATCAAATGGTGAGCGAAGGGGTGGATGTCACCCTTAGCGTGGCAGCGACCGGCACCGGCCCCTTGAGCTATCAGTGGTATTTCAAAAGCCAGGCCCTGAATGGCAAGACTACCGCTCAACTGGCCCTGAATGATGTGACCATCGCCAATAGCGGCACCTATTACTGTATCGTTCAGAACCAGGGTTCCAGCGCCACCTCAAGTTCCGCCAGTGTGTCAGTGGCCGGGGCAGCTCAAACTGGCAGCGCGCTTATTAGCTGGTCAGCTCCTACTCAAAGAGCCAACGGATCCAGCCTGGCGACAAATGAGATCGGCGGTTACAAGTTGTACTATTCGGCTACCGCCAATGGACAATTGACCCCACTTACTACCTTGATGGCAAACGAATTAAGCGTGCGAGTGGATGATCTGCTGGTGGGAACGCACTACTTTGCGCTCACCACCGCTGACGCCAATGGGTTAGAAAGCACTCAATCTGCTCGTTTTAGCGTCACCATCAACTGAGCTTTCGCCACGCGTCGACATTTTTTACTAAACAATCTCATCCAAAACGGGCCAAGGGCCCGTTTTTTTTTGCCTGCGGCGAACATAAAACAGTCAAAAATGACAAGAATCTCAACAAATTACGGGCTTCTGTCACCTTAAAAATGCGACTTATTGCACATTCAGAAGAAGACTTTTTAGGGAGAAACAAATTCGTGAAGTAGGCCGCACTGATCTGAGACCCCCCCTCCTAGAATTCTTGAGGTAACGAATGACTTTCCCCAGCTGTTAAAGGTATCGAATGATGTTTGCTTCCGCCGCTACCAGGATGATCAACGCGAAAGGATTCCTGTCCATTACAGCATTGGTTCTATCGCTGTTCACCAGCCTGACTGCTGAAGCGTTGACACTGGTGTCCCAACCGGCCAATTCTAGCGTTTACGAAGGCAAGTCCATTACCTTCACTGTCAACGCTACCAGCAACCGTTCGATCCGCTACTACTGGTACAAGAACGGTTCCATGATCGGCGTCAAAACCAAGAGCCTGACCATTAGCAATGCCACAGACGCTTCTGCTGCCACCTACACCTGCTTGGTGACCGACGGCAAAACCAGCGCCAGATGCAAGGCGTTCAGCCTGGTTGTGAACAAAATCGTGCGCATCACCCAACAGCCGTCCAACCTGATCCTAGACGCTGGCGCCACTGCCAAACTGACAGTTGCTGCTACCGGTACCGCTCCACTGACCTACCAGTGGTACAAAAACGGAACCGCTGTTAGCGGTGCCACCGGCAACTCGCTGACCTACTCTGCTAGCACTACCAGCAACACCGGCAGCTACTACTGTGTAGTGAAGAACCCTGGCTCCACCGCTACTTCCAGCACTGCCTCTCTGAAAATCGCGGCAGTCGTGAGCACCGGTTCGGCCCAGATCAGCTGGAACACCCCGACCACCCGTCAAGATGGCGCCACTCTGGCTTCGAGTGAAATTGCTGGCTACACCCTGTATCACTCGGCTGGCAGCTCCACATCCCTGACCAAGCTGGCTTCCCTGGCCAAGAGTGAGCTGAGCATAGTGGTAAGTGATCTGGCTGCAGGTACCCACTACTTCGCCCTGAGCACCACTGACACCAAGGGTCTGCAAAGCAACATGTCCTCTACTATCACCGTCACTATCCAGTAAACGCCCAACCAGTGCCGGAGGTTCCCCCTCCGGCACTTTTTTTTGCCTTCGATTTTTATCCCACCTTGCTTTATCAGATCATTTTTCAACCAATCACAAATTTAAAATCGCTCCTGTCTTTCTATAACCATGCTTTCCTGCGCGAAAAATTCCCTCCTGCAATCGTTTGATTTACACTCAGCCGCTCAGCGCTCCTGATGTAATTGGCTCGAAACTGAGTCGATATGTCTATAAATGGGGGAGGTCGCCGCCAGATTTCACCGATTGGGCACGTGGTGTTCTGGAAAAATTGTGACCACATTCACCGCTCATAGCAGATTAATCTGCCAGCATCGGGGACGCTGAACGGATTCTGTTTGCCCGGCATATCGGGTTTTTCGCTTTTCGAGCCATGCTCATGACAACTATGACCAATAGACGACTACTGCATGTCTTTGCAGTGTTGGGGCTTTTATTACTGTTACCATCCTGTAAGCAATCAGACAGCGGACAGGCCGACGACCGTTCCAGTACCCGGCCGCCGGAAGAGGTAGGCCAGGAAACACCGCCCGATCCGGTGTTCGAACCCATACAGATCAATACGGCGCCTCAGGACCAATTCGGTTTCCCGGGCCAGACCGTTACGTTCACCGTGGCGGCATCCAGCAAAATTGCCCTGCACTATCAGTGGTACCACGACGACACTCCGATTGAGGGCGCCACAACCGCCAGCCTGGATCTGGCCATTGTCGACAATGACGACGCTGGTACCTACCGGGTGGACGTCAGCAATGCCAGCACCAGCCAATCCGCGGCCGCTGAACTGAGCATCGGCGCCCTGATCACCATCACCTCCCAGCCACAGTCTGTCTCAGTTTACCCGGGCGACAATGCCAGCCTGAGTGTCAGCGCAGCCGGCACCGACGTTCAGTATCAATGGCAATCCAAAGCCACTGGCAGTTGGAAAGATATCGCCGACGCCAGCGAGAAAACCCTGCTCATCAGTAATGTCGACGTCAACAAAGCCACCCAGTACCGGGTAAAAGTGGGCAACGAAGGCGGCGTCACCACTTCCTCGGCCGCTGCTGTCACACTGAAAAGCCCTGTTGCCATCACTCAACAACCTGCGTCCAAACAGGCAGTGGCAGGTCAGGACACCAGCTTCACCAGCACCGCCGCCGGTCATGGCGAACTCAGCTATCGCTGGTACAAAGGCAACTACGCGATCTATGACAGCAACAAATACAGTGGTACCGGTACCGCAACCCTGACGGTAAAAGCGGTGGCCGCGACTGACGCCAGCCTGTACAAGGTCAAGGTATCCAACAACGACAAGAAGTATGCATTTTCAAATGGTGCCCAGTTGTCTGTGGCCGGCCCCGCTATCGTTACTGTGCAACCGGTGAACACCAGCCTGTACAGTGGCCAGTCCGGCTCCCTGGTGATTGCCGCCAGTGGCGATCAACCTTTGCGGATCCAATGGCAGAAATGGAGTGGCGCTGCTTGGCAGAATTTGAGCGGAGCCACTGGCGCTACTTTGGTGTTCAGCGCTGCGAGCAGCTCGAATGCCGGCCGCTACCGTTGCCAGGTGAGCAATGCCGCAGGCCAGGATTTCAGCGCAGAAGCCACCGTGACCGTGCTGCAAGGTGTGTCCATCACCAGCGCTCCCGCCAGCAAAACGGTTATCAGCGGCGCCAGTGCCAGCTTTAGCCTGGTCGCCACCGGGGACAATCTGCAATACGAATGGACCAAGAATGGCACCGCCCTGTCCAACACCAGCAGCACCCTGAGCTTCGCGGCCGTCAAGGAAGTGGATCAGGGCACCTACGGTTGCCGGGTCTATAACAACGGCGGTAGCCAGAGCTGTGCGGCGTTTACCCTGACCGTGCAGGACGCATTGGCCATTACCCGTCAACCGGTTAGCCAGAATACCTATGAAGGTGGCAGCGCTACCCTGAGCGTGGAAGCGCAAGGTGAACCCGCCCCGACTATCCAGTGGTATTTCAAAGGCCAACTGGTCGGAACGGGCGCCAATCTAGTGCTGAACAACATCACCGTGTCGCAGCAAGGCGATTACCAGTGTGTCGTGAAGAATGCTCAGGCTTCGCTGAACTGTAATATCGTCACCGTCACCGTCAGCCAATCCGTCAAAATCACCGGGCAGCCAGCGAACACCACTGCCAACGAAGGCGCCAGCCTGAGCTTGACCCTGTCCGCCGTGGGCGAAAGCCTGAATTATGACTGGAGCAAGAACGGCACCAGCCTCGGCATCAATGAGCCCAGACTGTCGTTCTCCAGCGTGAAAGCATCCGATGAAGGCACTTACTCCTGCCGCATCTGGAACAGCAACAGCAGCGCCAACTGCAACAGCTTCAACCTGACCGTGAACCAAGGTGTGAAGATCACCACCCAGCCGGCCGCCGCGAGCGCCTTTGAGGATGGCTCCGTTACCCTAAGCGTTACGGCCACCGGCAAGCCGGCTCCCACTGTGGACTGGTACCTGGGCAGCACGCTGGTCAAGAGCAACAGCACCAGTCTGGCCCTGACCAACCTGACCATGGCCCAAGCCGGCAGCTACCAGTGCGTGGTGAAAAACAGCGTCAACAGCGTGAAGTGCAACGCGGTAAACGTGACCGTGCGCGAGAAGGTGCGCATCACCAAGCAACTGGCTAACCAGTCCCTGAATGCGGGTCAATCCGTCGCACTTGATTTCGCCGTCACCGGCGAGGCACCCATCACGTATAAGTGCTACCAAGGCAGCAGCCTGGCGGCATCCGGCAGCAGTGTCGCCAGCCTGGTCATCGCCAATGCCGACACGGCAGACAGCGGTAGCTACTACTGCACCGCCAGCAACGCCGGTTCCAGCGCCAGGACCAATACCGTGAGCATTTCGGTGGTGGATCTGGTGAAAACCAGCTCGGCGCAACTGAGCTGGACCGCGCCCACGACCCGCGCCAATGGCCAGAAACTGTCGGCCGACGAAATCGCCGGCTACGAGGTTTATATGAGCACCAGCAGCGCCGGGCCCTTCACGTCGGTCGTGACCAGCGACGGCAACGAAAACGGGGCGGTAATCGAAGATCTGGCGCCTGGCATCTACTACTTCGGCGTCACCACACTGGATATCTATGGGCTGGAAAGCGAAATGTCCGCCCTGTTCAAGCTGACCGTCCAGTAACACCTTCGCGGCCCGGGCATTTCACCCGGGCCGCGGCTTTTCTGCCGTCTGACAGACGACTCCCTTGCCAACGCAGATAAAAAACCTCTTTCGAAATCAGCACTAATACCAAGCCGTAGGATTCATGTGGGCATGGAGCTCTTGTCCGTTTAAAATATGATCTCTACGCGCGGCAAAAGCTGCGACTGTATCGTGTACATCCATTGCAGGGGTTGCAAACCAGACCATGTGCGGAATCGCGGGCATTGCGTCCTTAAAGGGGTTGCCAGCGCAGGTACCAGACCTGTTGCGCGACATGGTTGCCCGTCTGCATCACCGCGGCCCTGACGGTACCGGCTTCTACTCGGATTCCCAGGTGGGCCTGGCTCACGCCCGCCTCAGCATCATCGACCTGTCGGGCGGCTGGCAGCCGATTCACAATGAAGACAAAACCCTCCAGGTCATTTTCAACGGCGAGATTTTCAATTATGTCGAGCTGAGGCAAGAACTACTCGGTTTGGGTCATCAGTTCTACACCCACAGCGATACCGAAGTGATCGTGCACCTGTACGAGCAGTTCGGCGACGATTTCGTGAATCACCTCAATGGCCAGTTCGCCATTGCGCTGTGGGATACCAAGATGCGCCGGCTGGTACTGTGCCGGGACCGCGTCGGCATCACTCCCCTGTTTTACGCGCAAGATGGCGACCGTCTGGTGTTCGCCTCCGAGATCAAAGCCATTCTGCCGGCGCTGAGCGTAAAACCCCGTATTGACCTGAATGCGCTGGATCAGCTGATGACATTCTGGTCCCCGCTCAGCCCCAATACCCTGTTCGAAGGCGTGCAGGAACTGCCGCCAGGTTACATGGCCGTGCTGGATGCCAACGGCTTCCGCACATCCCGCTATTGGGACTGGCATTTCCCGCTGGAAAAATCCGATTACCACCAGGCCGATGAAGACAGTCTCGCGCAACAATTGCGGGAACTGCTGGTGGACGCCACCCGCATCCGTCTGCGCTCGGATGTGCCGGTGGGCGCCTATCTGTCCGGAGGGCTCGATTCCTCGGTACTGGTAGCCCTGATTCACCATTTCAGCGACGCCAAGCTGCGCACCTTCTCCATCGGCTTCGATGCTGAATCCCTGGATGAAACCCGCTATCAGCAACTGATGATCAATCAGGTGAACGCAGAGCACAGCCGCATTCAGTGCAGCGAAGCGGATGTGGCCGAGCATTTCTATCAAACCATTTGGCACACCGAAGCGCCCATTTTGCGAACCGCGCCAGTGCCCATGCGCTTGCTATCCGGTCTGGTGCGACAACAGGGTTACCGCGTGGTGCTGACTGGCGAAGGTTCTGACGAAGTGCTGGGCGGCTACGATATTTTCAAGGAAAACAAAATTCGCCAATTCTGGGCCGCCAATGCGGATTCCGGTTTCCGTCCGGCGTTGTTGAAAAAGCTGTACCCGTATCTGGATGTATCACCCGGCCGCGCTCAGGAATACCTGCGCAATTTCTTCGGCAACAATCTGGATCAGCCCAATCTGCCGTATTTTTCCCACGTACCGCGTTGGACCACCACGGCCAAGGTGAAGGATTTTTTCTCCGACGCGGTGAAAGCCAGCCTGCGTGATGATGCCGTCGACCGTTTGGCCCAATCGCTACCCACCGATCTGCCGCGCTGGCATCCATTCAACCGCGCCCAGTACATCGAGGCCAAGTCGCTGATGGGCAGCTACCTGCTGAGTTCACAAGGCGACCGCATGCTGATGGCCAATTCGGTGGAAGGCCGTTTCCCGTTCCTGGATCACCGCGTTATCGAATTTGCCAACCGCCTGCCGCCCAAACTGAAAATGAAGGCGCTGAACGAGAAATACCTACTGAAAAAGAGCATGGGCGAATTCCTGCCCCGCGAGATCGTGGCTCGCCACAAGCAGCCCTATCGCGCGCCGGATATTCCCGCGTTTTTCTCGGGCAAGCCGCCGGAATACGTGGAAACGCTGCTCAGTGAAGACGCTCTGCGCGCCAGCGGCCTGTTCGATCCGAAACGGGTGCAGTTGCTAGTGAAGAAAATCCGGCTGGGTCGGGCGATCGGTTACAAGGACAACATGGCGCTGGTGGGCATTTTGTCCACGCAAGTCTGGCACCACCATTTCATGCAATGAACACTATTATTTAAAAAGCACTGTTGAAAGAGAGCCAAGGGGAGACACATGTCCGCGAAGTCCAAGATCAAACTGTATATTCTTGAAAACTACCTGTTCACCGATGACAACTCGGCGCTGAACGATGACGATTCTTTCATGGCGCAGGGCATTATCGACTCCACCGGCATTCTGGAAGTGGTGTTTTTCCTGGAAGAGGAATTCGGCATCAAGGTGGCCGACGAGGAAATGATCGCCGCCAATCTGGATTCGGTGAACAGTCTGGTGAAGTTCCTCGAACGCAAGCAAGCGGCCTGAAAGAAGCGACCCAAGAATGGATTCGTTGTTGGCTCGGATCGAACAGCGCGTTACGCAGGCAGGCGAGCAGCCCTGTTTTGTCATGGGCGGCCCGGTAACCATTGGCAATGCCGTTTCCTACGCCCAGTTGTGGCGACAGGCACGGCAAGTGGCCGCGTTCCTGCAGAGCTACCATTTAAGCAAAGGCGATCGCGTTGCGCTGGTGGCTGACAACTCGCCAGAATATGCAGCCGTGTTTTACGGCGTACTGCTGGCAGGCGGCGTAGTGGTGCCCATGAACACCAGCGCCAAACTGCGGGACTTCGATAACTGGATGGCGCACTGCGGCGCGCGCCTAGCGTTCGTGGATTTCACACCGCGAGAAATGCAGAAATTGCTGCAGGAGCCTCGGCCTACCCGCTTTATCGCTACCAACCGGCGTGCGGACGGCGTTGTTCCTGATGAATGGAAATCAGCCCTGCAGGCAGACTGGGATACGGTGCTGGAAACCAATCCCGTCGCAGCTGCCACCGAAACGACAACCGATACCCTGGCCTGCCTGATCTACACCTCCGGCACCACCGGCAATCCCAAAGGCGTGATGATCAGCCACGGTAATCTGCTGGCCAATGTTGAATCGATTCTGGCGGCGTTGCCGATTCAGCCCGGCGACCGCTTTCTCAATGTGCTGCCGTTTTACTATTCTTATGGCAATTCCGTGCTGCATACGCACCTCGTTCAAGGCGCTACGCTGTACCTGGAAAATAGTCTGATGTACCCCAACGCAGTCGTTGCACGGTTGCAGAGCGAGGCCATTACCGGATTTGCCGGCGTGCCCTCCACGTTTGCGCTGCTGCTAAGCCGCGGCAAGGTGACGGAACATGATCTGTCGTCCCTGCGTTATGTGTTGCAGGCGGGCGGCGCCATGGCGGTGCCGTTGATTCGCGAAGTACAGGAAAAAATGAGTCGGTCGCTGTATGTGATGTACGGGCAGACCGAAGCGACCGCGCGACTGACCTGTCTGCCGGCGTCGCAATTGGATGCGAAAATGGGCTCGGTAGGACTACCGATTCCCGGTGTCACTATCGAAGTGCGTCGATCAGATGGCACCCTCTGTGCAGCGGATGAAGAAGGCGAACTCCATGCCCGCGGTGGTAATGTGGCTCAGGGGTACTGGGATAATCCCGCCGCCACTGCGGAGACTTTTGTAGATGGCTGGCTGAAAACCGGCGACCTGGGACGCGCGGATGCAGATGGTTTTCTCTATCTGCTGGGGCGTCGTTCCGACATGATCAAATCCGGTGCCAATCGCATTAGCCCGCTCGAAATCGAAGAAGTGATCAATGAAATACCCAGCATTGAGGAAGTGGCGGTACTGGGGATGCCCGATGCGGTGCTAGGCCAAACCATTGCAGCCTTCGTGGTGATGAAACCGAATCAAACGCTGGATGTCCGCGCCATCAAAAAATACTGCCTGGACAATCTGGCGTCTTACAAAATTCCCAAACAGATACTGGCCGTCGATGCGTTGCCCAAAACCGCATCCGGCAAAATTCAGAAACATCGACTGGCGGAACTGATCGAGGAAAAATCATGAGCCTGAAAAAGGAAATAGCACAACAGATCCTGAGCTTCGACAAGGATGCGGAAGTAGCGAAGATCACCGCCGGCATTCGCGAGATTCTCAGCAAGAAAGTGCATCGG
>DATLII010000289.1:0-5219 GCA_035539495.1 Dongiaceae bacterium | reverse complement strand
GCATATGTGCGGCCCCTGCATCATCGGCTGTGGTACCCAAGAGCAGAAGGATTACTACCTGCCGCGCATTTTGTCCGGCGAGGATTTCTGGTGTCAGGGTTATTCCGAACCCGGCGCTGGCTCCGATCTGGCGTCGCTGCAGTGCAACGCTGAATCCGATGGTGACGATTACATCATCAACGGCACCAAGATCTGGACCACCTACGCGCACTACGCCAACAAGATTTTCTGTCTGGTGCGCACCAACAAGAACTGCAAGCCGCAAGAAGGCATCACCTTCCTGCTGATCGACATGAACACGCCGGGCATCACTGTCGAGCCGATCATCGGCCTGGACATGGTGCGCGAACAGAACACCGTGTTCTTCGACAACGTGCGCGTACCCAAATCCAACCGCATCGGCGCGGAAAATTCCGGCTGGACCGTAGCGAAATACCTGCTGATGTTCGAGCGCGGCGGCCAGGAATATGCGCCTGCATTGCATCACGGCATTCAGCGCATCAAGGAAATCGCCGAGCAGGAATACAGCTCTTTCGGTGGCCGCCTGAGTGAAGACGCTGCATTCATGCGCCGTGTGCACGAAGTGGAAATCGAAATCACCGCACTGGAATTCACCGAGAACCGCATCAAGGCGGCACTGGGTAGCGGCCAGAGCCCGGGTGCTCTGGCATCGATGACCAAAATTCTGGGCACCGAAATCAGCCAGAAGCTCACCGAGCTGACCATCGAAGCCGTGGGCGTGTATGGCCTGCCGCTGCAAGTGGACGAGATCCAGCCCGGCGCGAACCTGCCGTTCGTAGGACCGGAATACGCACTCACCGCCATGCCGCGTTATTTGAACACACGCGCGACCACGATTTACGGCGGTTCCAACGAAGTGCAGCGCGGCATCATCGCCAAGATGGTGCTGGGTCTGTAAGGCTCAGGATTTGGGAAGGACAACACGATGAATTTCGATCTGAACGAAGAACAACAGATGCTGGTGGACAGCATCGGCAAATTCCTGAAGAACGATTATCCGTTCGAAATCCGCCGCAAACTGGTGAATTCCGAACTGGGCTTCAGCGCGCAGAACTGGAAAACCTTCGCCGAACTGGGCTGGTTGAGCGTACCGTTTTCTGCTGACAACGGCGGCTTCGGCGGCAGCACCGTCGACCTGATGTTGATGCAGGAACAGTTCGGCACCGCTCTGGTGACTGAGCCGCTGATCCCCACGCTGATCCTGGGCGGCCGCCTGATCGAACTGCTGGGCGACGCCGCGCAGAAAGAAACCCTGCTGGCCGCCGTGATTCAAGGCGAACTGCAACTGGCGCTGGCTTACAACGAACGCATCGCCCGCAATAATCCGGCCGTAGTGGGCACCACAGCAAAACGCGAAGGCGACAGCTATGTGTTGAACGGCGAGAAAGTTGTCGTACTGAACGGCCATGCCGCTGACAAAATCCTGGTAACCGCTCGCACCAGCGGCGACACCAACAGCGAAAACGGCATCAGCGTATTTGTGGTGGATGCGAACACCGCTGGCCTGCAACGCAAAGGCTTCACCACCGTGGATGGCCTGCGCGCAGCCGACGTGAACTTCACCAATGTGAAAGTACCAGCAGCCAATCGTCTGGGTGCAGAAGGCGCAGCATTCGACGCACTGGAAACTGTGTTGGACGAAGCGACGCTGGCGTTGTGCGCAGAAGCAGTTGGTGCGATGGAAGTACTCTACAAAACCACCGTCGACTACACCAAAACCCGCAAGCAGTTCGGTATGCCGATCGGCAAGTTCCAGGTGCTGCAGTTCCGCATGGTGGACATGTTCATGGCGCACGAGCAAAGCAAATCCATGCTCTACATGGCGGCGCTGCGTTCACTGGAAGGTCGCGATGCGGCACGCAAAGCAGTGTCGGGTTTGAAAGTGCAGGTTGGCAAGGCCGGTCGCAAAGTCGGTCAGGAAGCCATTCAATTGCACGGCGGCATGGGCATGACGGATGAGCTGAATGTTGGCTACTACTTCAAGCGTCTCACTGCGATTGACGCGCTGTTCGGCAATGTGGATTACCACTTGGCGCGTTACGCCCGCGTTGCGTGAAGCTGACTTAAAACGCCTGAGCGCAAACGTTCATATCAGATAGTAGCTCGACTTTAGTGGGCCCTTTCGAACCTCCGGAGCGGTGGTTATCGAAAGGGCTCTTTTTTATGTCGTCGTTTTTATGCCATCGGTTTTTAGTCGTTGAGCAGCGGCGCTGTCAGCCAGCCCGTTTCCAACCCTGGTTCTGAATATCAACGATGTGTTGTTCCAGCGTAAGAATCTGGCGGTTGATCTCCATGATCCGCTCCATCTGCTGCACCGGTACATTCACCAATTCCCGCCGCAGATTCAGCAAGCGTCGACGCAAAATCGCCAGCAGATCCAGATTTTTCACCACGTCATTGTGATCATCAAAAACATAGTGAGCCTGGTTGAACAACGCCTCGTCCGGGGCCGTGCCCTGACTTTTCCCGATAAAAACCCCGTCTTCGTCGAAGTATTGAAACTCGCGAAGCGGTTCGTCATCCGCGCTTAACATGTCAAAGTGTCCAATGAAAAACAAAAGGGTAACTTATTCTTGTTAGATGTGAATCGCGGAACCCGCAAGTCGGCGGTTGCCTTTAGCCAGCAGGTAAGGTGGTGTGCTGACCTGAATTGGCTGGCAATTCAGGTGTTTGGGCGGGTTAGTCGAAATTGGCAGAAGGGAAGGGCTGCTGTGAAGGATTCGGACTAAAGGCAGCAGCTCAGGTGAAAGTGACCAATTCGATCCGATTGCTATCGGCATCACGGATAAACGCCGCGTAGTAGTTGCCGGCATAGTGGGGCCGCAAACCGGGAGCACCATCGCAGCGACCGCCGTGTTGCAGCGCGACAGCATGAAAACGATCAACAACGTCAGCGGATTTCGCCCGCAGACAAACATGAAAACCATCATTGATGCCGGCAGCCGTCAGTGCCGGGCGCAGGTTCAGCCAGAATTCCGGATACTGTTTGCCGAAACCCACGGTCTCGGGTCGCTCCACCAATTTGTGATGGCCGATGGTGGCCAGCAGTGCTTCATAAAAGGCAGCAGACGTTTTCAGGTCGGAAACAGGAATGGAAACGTGGTCGATCATGGCGGCGTCCTTGTCGTGGTGATACTTGTCATGATCCTACGGGCGCGAAAAGCGTGTGGCAACTCACCAGAATCTGGCAACACCGGAACGCCACCAGCTCGGCCAGGCACGAGGTGTTTTGCCGAGTTTCAACACAATGGGTAACGGATCAAAATAGGAAATGCGTTCAGACGCCTTGTCACCGCGCAGCGTCATCCTGTCCACCGCCGGCCATTCGATGTACTGGCCTTTTAACGTGCAGGCCAGGCGGAATTCGATGAACAGGGTGGAATCCCTGGCGCTCCAGCCGTCGATCATGCCGTGCATATCCGGCAGCCAGTTGAACAGCTTTGCGAAGTCAGCTTCTGCGGCGGCAAGCCCCTCTAGGCGGGGCGTGAGCGGTTGAATCAGTACCACGTCCGGCGTCAGCAACGTGCTTAGATCCTGCACGCTGGGGCGTGCCCAGAATTCAGTGAAGCGCTGAACAAACTGTGCGGCGTCGTCCATGTTGGGCTCCTGAGCGATGATGCTGACCAGTGGTTTCCAGCCGCAGATTGCCGGTGTTGGGTGCGGCTGCGCAACTACCTTGGGGGTAAACGTTCCCACGATCCTTGAATTCATCTTTTTAGTGAACCGAATCAGTTCCGGACTCATCCCGATCACTTCGGAACTGATCCGGATCACTTATTTAGTCATTCGGATCACTTCCGAACTGATCTGGATGATCTTTTTAGTCAATCGGATGAGTCCGGAACTGATCCCGATCACTTCTGAAGTGAATTGGATCAGTTCCGAAGTGATTCGGATCAGTCGGGAAGTGATCCCGATCAGTTCGGAAATGATATTGAGCTGTGGCGAAGTCGAATTGAATGGTGGGAAACAGGGTGGGGATAGTGGAGCGGGGTACCGGAACACCGCAATGGGCGCTCCGGTGGGTACAGCCAGCTGTGATCAGGCTGTGGTTTCCGGCTTGGCGACCGGCTTGCGGGTGCGTTTGAACAGCTGCTTCATTTCTTTCACCAACTCTTCCACGCCAGCGTTGGGCGAGGCCACCTTGGCAAAGGCATACACTTCCAGCGCGTGCTGATAGGCGTCATAACCCGCCGCCATCGCGGTGTCGCCCAGCTTTTCATAGAAGGGGGTGATTCGACGCACCATGCGCATGGCGTTGTCGAACAGTGCCAGATCGCGATCGAACTCGGGGCCGTCCACCGAGACGGGGAACAGCGGCCGGTGATTGTGCACCATAGACTGCGCGTGACCCGCGAACACCCGAGTGCGGTCGCCCATCACGCCATAGCTGCGGCGATCTTCCGCCGACAAGCCCAGCAGGATGTGCGCGAGCAGCAACTCCATTTCTGTAACAAGAGAATCGAAACGCTCCATTTGGGCAGCGGTGATCTCACCCGAGATCAGGTTGATCGACATACTTCATTCCTTAAAGAGAAAGATAAATTCCCAGTCGTTACTGCAGATGTCAGCAACGGCCCTGCCGCGTTGGAGTCATTCCGGCGCGGCGCGGGGTGGAATAGACCATTTTTTGGGCAGACGGGCAAGTGGGTGGAGATGGGAGGTGGGTGAATTGGTATTTTTACCGGAATTTTGGGGCTTGGTGGGGGATTGAAGAGGAGATTGGGCTTGTGCTTTACTGGAAAGGTTGTTTTTTAGCCTGCTGAATGGGTTGCGGGTGTGGGCAGGGGTGGCCGGCTTTGGTGTTTGTGGGCGGTTGTCTTTGGCTTCTGGGGTAGTGGAATTGGGCGTTCTGCTTTGAGCGTTCGTTGATGGTGATAATCCTAATGGTTATGTGTATGAGCACAGAAATCAGTTCTGCCTGTTGGAGTATGGGCACGGGCCGGATTTGTGAGTGCAAGTTTGGGAAGATACTTAATTAGAGTTATGTGAAAGCGAATATTTGCAGCGATGAAGATGTATTCTAGATTATTCAACTATGCTGATGCGCCAGTACGTGTTCATCTATCGATAATTTTGGTGTTCGTGTATTTTTATCTAAAACATGCTGATGTTAGCGCCATATATTATGCTTTTTCATACTTAGTATTGATATTGGTGCACGAATTGGGACATGCGTATTATGCGCACAAATGTCA
>DATLII010000288.1:0-6839 GCA_035539495.1 Dongiaceae bacterium | reverse complement strand
GGCTAATTCAAATTCCTGATCCGGGCGCTGATGAATCACCACGACAGTGGTGCCCAACCCCCGTAGCGCCGGCTGCTGTTCACCTCGCGCCAGAATTTTCAGGTGTGCTGCCCGCATGGCATCCTGAATCGATTTGCCGTTGGCCACGGCAGCGGGAATTTCTTCGCAGGCGATGGCACTGGCGATCTCGCCACCCTGATGCCCGCCCATGCCGTCCGCCAGCACCCAAAGGCCGCGGCCGTCATCCATGTGAATACTGTCCTGATTCTGCGGGCGTTTACGACCAGGATGGGTTTGCGCCGAAGAATGGCTTTGCGCCGGCTTACCGGTGGCCTGCTCATTCATAGGTGGCGTTCCACGTCTGCCAATGCCTTGCCCGCGGCCGCGCGCAAGCGTTCCGGTTGAAACCGATGTTCGTCATCCAATACCTGGTAGAGATTGTCGAGGGTCGTGCGTAAAGTGTCGTCCAGTTTCAGGCTGCTGAACAGTACGCTGCAGCCCATCACCAGTTGTTCGGCACCGGCGTAGTCATGGAAAGCACCCTTCTGCGCATCGCCAAGCAGGCGTCGTAAAAGGGCTTTTTGCTCCGCAGGCGTTTGTACCTGGCGAAAACGGGCCAGAATATCGGGCACCTGTTGCAGCAGGGCTTGGGCGTGCTTTTTTACCGCATCGGGGCTTTGGCTACCTGCCTGCTGCAGGGCGCGAGTGCCGTCGCGCCAGGTGCTGGTCTTTGCCGGTAACAGTTCGCTTACCAACAGTCCGCTCATCTGCAGGTAGGCGTCGTTCAGCCGCAACGCACCCGGTTTCAGGCCCTCACCGTTCTGCCAACGCACATCGTTCATGGGATGGTGACAGGAATGGCAGTCGTAAAAACTGATTTCCGGAAACAGGCCGCCACTGTGAAAACGGGAAGACGCCAGTAGCTCCAACGTGCGCTGCGCGGCACTGATCTGGCCGGTGGCCCAGATTTGCGGGCTGCTAATGTCCGGTTTGCGTTTGCGATAATCGTCGTCCTTCACATAGTGTTCTGGTTGCAACACGGTGAAGGTATCCAGTTCGAATGAAAGCCGTGGATGGCCGGCACCCATGATCTCGTGGGTGGCGAGTTTGTCTTTCGTACCCAAATGGCAGGACAGACACAACTGCGCGCGGGCGTGAGGATCTTCTGTCGGATACATACCGGCTTTTAAATTGGCTTCGTGCGTAACGCCGGGCTCGGTGTGGGATTTGATCCACTGTTCGGCGCCACCGTGGCAAGCTTCGCAACCGATGCCGTCACTGATCTGGAAACGACGGCCGCGTTTGCCGTCACCTACATTGTCGGCATGACAATCGAGGCAGATTTTGGCTTCGTGCGCGTTGGGCAGACCCAGCTTCTGCGCGATTTTTTTCGATTCGTCGTTCATCAGCACTTTGTAAGCGCGAGCGTGCATGTCGTGCTGGGTCCAGGTACGGTATTCGTTCTGCAGAATGTTGCTGTCGGTTTTGGGTGCGACGACGCCATGACATACACCCGATGCGCAACTGGCGACACCCAAATGTGTAGCGGGTGCTTCCTGCGGCAGCGGCGCCGCCAACAGATGCGGCGCTGCTACCAATGTGCAAATGCAGGTCAGCAGGCTTTTCAAAATGCTTGGCATCGGAGTGCTTGGCAGAAGGCGGATCAATCGCGCACGGTCCACACTTTGCCCTCCCCGTTCAGGTACAGCTTTTTCTGCTCGTTCTGGTTGAATGGCCTTGAGCCACGCCGGCCGAACACTGCCACTTGGCCACCGGTTTCATCCACCGCACGATCGCGCTCTAACGGCTGCGACAGACTCAACGCCGGTGCTTCAGTGGCGTAGCGCGCGATTAACTGGGGTTTGGGTTCCGGGCTGAATCCGTAGAAGTTGGGCTGCGTGTCCGGCGCGGTGAGTTGCAGCACTTTCAGGCCGTTCTTGCCGTCGGCCACGTAGGCGAACAGAGAGGCGTTGGTGGTGGCAACGACAACATCACGCGCATCGCTAATTGCGCCGTCAGCGGTGAACTGCTGATACAGTTTTATTGCATTGGGTTTTTCGATGTCCACGATCACCAGGCCGTTGGCGCCTGCCGCTACATACGCGTAAGTACGCGCGACAAAGACCTTGTGTGCATCCGACATTTCGATGCGGTTGCCGACGATGACAGGTTGCTCGGGATGAGTTACATCCACCACTTTCAGACCTTCCGCATCGGTAACGAACAGATAGCGGAATTGCAGATCGGCACCGCGCGCGTCGTTCAACGCCAGCGTGCTGGCAACTTGAGGATGCAACGGATCATTCAGGTTCAGCACAACCAGCCCGGTATCCGTCAGCACATAGCCGTAATAACCGCCCAGCACCAGATAACGCGCGCCGTTCAATACACCGTTTTCATTCCAGGTCAGCGCGCGGGTCATTTTATTGTTGCGCGGCTCACCGTCGGCCAGGCTGTCGATATCCACCAGAATCAGACCTTCCTTGCGGTCGGTGACGAAGGCGTAGCGATAGATCGGATGGAAAGGCTGCTCCAGGTTATCTTCCAGCATCAGCTTTTTATTGTTGTCGATGCGTGACGGCTGCACCGGCTGGGTAGTAGCCAGCACAACGCAACTGGCATCCTGTGTTTCCACGTGGGCATCGTGGCCCAACTCGCTGAATGGCGCCGTGATGATCTTTTGCGATACGCCTTTGTTGGCGATGCTGGCGACATCATAAATACGGAAGCCTTTGTCGCCCTCCGCCGCATACAGATATTCACCACGCAATTGCAGGCAACCCACTTCGCCGCTGCTATGGCTATGGGCTTCGGGCAAGGTTTTGTTACGGTCCTCATGCTGCATGAAGAAATCCGGATAGGCATAACGCTGCAGATAACTTCCAATCACCGCCTGCGGTTCATCCCACTCGGTGACTTGCACGGCAGTGACGCTGCTCTGCGTGCCCACCCAGGCGTTATAGCCCACCAGGTTGATGAACTGGGTGCCGTAACCCAGTGTCTGCGCCATGATCGCGTTGTTGTCGTTGTCCACCGACACGTGGCAGTCACTGCAGGTTTTGGTTTCGGTTTTGCGTTCGGTGTGCGGATAGTGCGGATTCATCGCCTGCGAGCTGTAGCCACTGGCGGAAATCGGCGGTTGCTGGATGTAAATTTTTTCGCGGTTGGCATTGGTGGACGACAACACCAACGCGGACGTGGAACGCACCGGCGCCACCCGACCGCCACTGGAGGGCTCCCGCAGGCCCAGCATGAAAATATCGTCACGGGCCACCTGCGGATTGTAGGTGGCGTAATTGCGGGTTTCGCCACCTTCGTAATGATGACGTTGGGTTTTCCAGTTGGCTTCTATGGGTAGATGGCAACCGCCGCAGGCCGTAGTCCAGGAGGTATGGCAGGCGTAGCATTCCAGTTTGTCGTTGCTGTGAGCCAGATCATTGGGCGCGGCTTTTCCGTTCCAGGTTTGCTGCGCGGTGTCGGTGCTGACCAGTTTGGCGCGAGCCGCCTTGGCATTGTAGTGAGCATTGCCTTGAGTCACGCTGTCTTTCACCAGCGATACTTCCCACTCCAATCCCGGCGTTACCACCGAACGCTGCATCAATTTGTCGTTAACCCATTCAAACCGTTTCTGACCATCGGGATTTCGGATCAGAGATAGATCCTGGCCACCTTCCAATGCAGCGGGACCGGAGGTAATCAATGATGGATACGCCTGAGCAGTACCGTGGCAATCCACACAATCGACTTCCACCGCTGCCGCCACTTCGCCATAAATATGGCCGTTGCCGTGGGCGTCTTGACTGAAGTGGCAGTCTACGCAGTGCATGCCTTTATCAACGTGTACCGACGACAGATGCACCGCTTTCTTGAATTTCTGCGGGTCATCGTTACTGACGACATTGCCTTTCTCATCCAGTAAATGGCCCTTGCGGTCACGTTTGAAAATGGCGCGAAAATTCCAGCCGTGGCCGTGGTAATCGGCAAACTGGGTGTCCTTCAATTGCGGATTCAGCGCCGATACATTTTTCAGAAAATCCAGATCGCCCCATTTACCACGCACCGCTGCCGCTTCCGGATTGCGGTCGAGAATTTTTCGCTGCTCCTCGTGACTGGGATACTTCTGCTTTTCCGGCCACATGAAAGGCGCATCGGATTCGTAATCCCACATGGTGTAGCCGAGGAACGTGTTCATAAACATATTGGGCTGGTGCATGTGGCAGATCATGCATTGGCTGCTGGGAATACTGCGCGTGAAACTGTGCTGCAGTGGGTGGCCGGTCTTATCTTTGGCGATGGTGGGGTCAACGGTTTGAGTCAGGCCACCGTGGCCGAATTTGGCATAAGGACCGGAGTGACGCGGATCACGATCATTCGCATAAATCACGTGGCAGCCAGCGCAACCGGAATGACGGTAATCACCCGGTTGATCGTTGGTACCCATGAACCACATAAAAGGATCATTCAACCGGGTTTTGTGAATATTGATGAGTGGCACTGAAATACGCTGACCCGTGCCAGGTCCGCGGTTGGATTGCTTGATGTCAGGCCTGCCCGGTTCTTCCAGACGCTGAATATTGCCGGCGACATTCGGCAACGCAGTTTCTGGAAACAGCGATTGAATATTGCGACCACCGCGTTCGAACACACGGAAAATATCGCCAGGCATCACGGTTTCCCAGGCCGGCATCGGTGCCAGCGCTGACAGCACACCCATGGCTTTCATTTCCGGCGTCGGCTCTATTGGATTCGTGATACTGGCGGGCTCGCCGTCACGGGTGTAAGCCTCGCCCAGCATGTAATTTTTGAATGGCAGAATACCGTTGTTATAGGCCGCACCACCCCACAACATCGCGCCAGTGGACATCAGGCTGCGTCGGGTCGCTTCGATTGCCGGCATATGGCAAGCGCCGCAGGCTTCTTCCACTACTCGATAATCCGATGGATTGATGAAGCGAATGAATTCGGGGCTTTCGTGATTCAGTAACGAATAACTGCGTTCCGGATTGGCGCTGCTGGGATAGTGCCACGCTTGCGGATACAGCGGTTGCACGTGGGCGTCGTTCAGCGCTTTTTTGTATGCGTCACTGCCAGGCGCGTCACTCGCGTTACGGCTTATCGCCGCATTGCCACCGTGACAATCCACGCAACCCAGTTTGACTCCTTCGCTGGCGTGCATGCTGGGTTGATCGGTGCTGGTGTGACAGCTTAAGCAGCCGGCACTTTTGGCGTCCATTTCCGCGCTGGTTTGTTTGGCGGGGGATGGTGCATAAACCGGGTAATGAATATCGCGTGGTTGGCCCAGCGTGGAGCTGGCTTGAGCTTGCCCTGCGCACAACATCAAAACGCAAGCCGTTAGCAAAGTTACCAACGTGATACCAAGAACACTTCTACCAATGTGTCGCTTCGACGAGTAGATGACGTCCGGAATTTCAGTGGCAAACAGGTTCATTGAAATATCCTCAGTACGTCAGAATCAGGTTGGCCAGCAGGGAATAAGGCGAATCGTCATCCAGGTACAGATCCTGATAGCCCTCCCCCGGCAACAATTGTGCGTACGATAAACGACACACGATGTTCTGGCTCATCCAGGGCCGCCAGATCAGCGCCACCGACGCATCAACGCCGATATTCGTATCGATGCCACCCTGGTTACGCGCCACTTCCAGCACCGCGGTATCGTCGAACCAAAGCTGATTTACGTTGACCGACACCCGCAACTCAGGCAGCACATCAAAATCCGCGCCGACACCCAGCAATTGCGTACCGGGATTGGTGAAATTCGACTGGCCCTGCTCCTTCGAACTGCGCAGGCTGTTGAGCACACCATTGCGTCCGGACAGCACCACGCGGCCACCGCCTACCAGCGGAACGGTTTGACGAATCCAGTAGCTGGTATCCGCACCGGCGAACAGCGGATTTTCAAAAATCGCATCAAAGCCTTGCGACACATCGTCGTAGGGATCTTCATCACCGCTGGCATAGAGCGCTGACACTCGCCAGCGAATCCAGTCCTGATCGAAGCCAGCTTCCGCCGCGGCGAAGAAAGCGCTGATATCAGTTTCGTCGCCGTAAAAAGGCGCGGGATCTTCCGTACCCACTGCATAATACAAACTGGTACTGAGATTCAGCCAGCCGATATGGCCATCACCGCTATAACCAAAATAAGTGACGTCGTATTCCCGCGGGCGCTCTTCACCGAAAGAGGAAGGCCGCACGATGAAGTCATTGTTGTCGTACTTAATATCGGTTTCACGATTGCGGTTGTATAGCACCGTAAATTGCGAGGTAAATCCCAACACCCCAAGATCCTGCCAATACAAATTGGCCACATACAGATCATCGTCGCGCAGATCTTCACCGACGTCATTCAGACCACTGTTGGTGTCTTTTTCCAGACGGCGGAACCAGGCCAGGTTGTATTGAAAAACGTTATTGTCGCGATTACCGAACAGGCGCACGCCAAAAGGACTGTCATTGAACAGGAAACCGCGAAAATCCGCAGTGAACGGCTGAATGCCGACACGAACGCTGTCGAAGTCGTAACGCGTACCCACGTTGCGCAAGTGCACATCGGCGAACGCCGCCTGAATGCCGACATGATCATCGGTGCGGGTGTCGCCTTCGGCCGGATCTGCGTTCACACCTTGAATTTCGTCCAGTTCAGCGCGGTTGTAGTTGATCGCAGGTGTGAAACGGAATTCATAATCCGGCGGACGGAACGTGGTGTCACCCTTGTAGTACACCAGCTCGGCCAGAATGGTTTGGGAGAAGACGGTTTGATCGCTGGAGCCGAAAATATCAGTATCGCCAGCGGAACCGGAACTGGACGCGCCCACCGG
>DATLII010000287.1:0-10679 GCA_035539495.1 Dongiaceae bacterium | reverse complement strand
GGTTCGACGGGCCAGGCCGCAATGGCTTGTGATCCACTGATCCATTTTAGCGGTAAATCATGATCTTGCACAAACTTTAGCCGAAATCGCCGCAAGTTTGCGCATTAAGTCCCTATTGTACCGATTGCTAGCGCTGATTTCAGGGGCAGGTTAACGAGTCAGGATAACAAAGCTGGATGCACGATTCTGCCAGCGGCCACATTGATGCCCAATTGCAATGCGGCATGCTCGCGCCACTGGCCGCCCGCCAGCCGATGCACGTAAGGCAGAATGGCGCCCGACAGTGCCTGGGACGCGGTCCGCGGCACCGCCCCCGGCATATTGGTGACCCCCATGTGGATCACCCCCTCTTCCACATACACCGGGCTGCGGTAGTCGGTGGCGCGGATGGTTTCGATACATCCGCCCTGGTCGATGGAGATATCGGCAATGAATCCGCCGTCCGGCATCGCGCGTACCATCTCGCGGGTCACCAGTTTTGGGGCCTTGGCCCCGGGAATCAGAACCGCACCGATTAGCATGTCCGCCTCCCGCATCGCATTCGCGATCGCATCCTGGTAAGCAAACAAGCCGGTGACATTGGGCGCAATCGACTCAATCGCCCGCAATGCATCCGGGGACCGATCGAAGGCCGTCACATAAGCGCCCATCGCCGCCGCCATTCGCGCCGCGTTCTGCCCAGCGACGCCCGCACCGATAATAACCACCCGGCCGTTCTCAGCTCCCGGCACTCCTCCCAGCAGCAGCCCTTTACCACTCATAGACCGATGCAGGTAATGCACGCCGGCCTGCACCGCCACCCGGCCCGCAATCTCACTCATGGGCGCCAGCAGCGGCAACCGGCCGTTTTCCACCACCGTTTCGAATGCCACCGCGGTCAGGCCGATGTCACACAACCGACGTGTCAGTTCCGGATTGGGCGCCAGATGCAAATAACAGAACAACAAGTGGTGCCTGCGCAACAGCGCCAAGTCACCTTCAATCGGTTCCTTCACTTTTACAATCAGCTCGGCCGCCTCAAACACCGCCGCGGCGGTCGGCAGTACCTTGGCGCCTGAAGCCATGAACTCCGCATCCGAATACCCACTCAAATCACCGGCCGATGCCTGCATATAAACCTCATGCCCGGCCTGCACCAGCTCCGCCACGGCATAGGGAATCAATGCCACCCGCGCTTCCATGGGTTTGGTTTCCATCGGGACTCCGATCTTCATGACTCACCTCCGTGGATGCTGCAACTGAGCAATGGGATTTCCTAATAATGAGTATAGCCGTGCCCTATCTTCAAGATTTGCAGTAACTATTTGCGAAGCCCAAAACAAAGACGTATAACGACACACCAACCGATAAGCAACGCTACTTTCATCACAAACTCAGCATAAATGGACCGATTCAGATGAGTACTACACGACACACCCGTCTGCTGATTCTAGGTTCCGGCCCCGCCGGCTACACCGCAGCGGTTTACGCTGCCCGCGCCAACCTGAAGCCGTTGATGATCACCGGCATCCAGCCCGGCGGCCAGCTCACCACCACCACTGAAGTGGACAACTGGCCCGGCGACGTACACGGCTTGCAAGGCCCCGCCCTGATGGAGCGGATGAAAGCCCACGCCGAGCGCTTCGACACCGAAATCGTATTCGACCATATCAACAAAGCCGACCTCAGCAAACGCCCTTTCACCCTGATCGGCGACTCGGGCGTCTACACCTGTGACGCGCTGATCATCGCCACCGGCGCCTCCGCGCGTTACCTGGGTCTGGATTCGGAAGAAGCCTTCAAAGGCAAAGGCGTCAGCGCCTGCGCCACCTGTGATGGATTTTTCTATCGTAAGCAGAAAGTGGCCGTCATCGGCGGCGGCAACACGGCCGTGGAAGAAGCGCTGTATCTGGCGAACATTGCGGCTGAAGTTGTCGTCGTGCATCGTCGTGAAAAATTCCGCGCCGAAAAAATCATGCAGGACCGCCTGTTCGACAAAGCCCAGAACGGCAACGTCAAACTGGAGCTGGGCTACACGCTGGATGAAGTGCTGGGCGACAACACCGGCGTCACCGGCATGCGCATCAAACACCTCGAAAATGGCAGCACCAAGGACATTCCGCTGCAAGGTGTGTTCATCGCCATCGGCCACACGCCCAATACCGGGATTTTTGAAGGCCAGCTGGACATGAACAACGGCTACATCAAAATCCGCAGCGGCATCGAAGGCAATGCCACCCAGACCAGCATACCCGGCGTATTTGCTGCGGGCGACGTGGCCGACCACGTCTACCGTCAGGCCGTCACCTCTGCCGGTTTCGGCTGTATGGCGGCTCTGGACGCCGAACGGTACCTGGACGAACACAAGTGATGCGGAAGGCATGCTGAAAATCCCAGTCCTGGATTACCACATCCGGGATTTTCCGCCCATCGAGCAGGCCCTGGCAGAACCCAATGGCCTGCTCGCCGCCGGGGGCGATCTTTCCCCGGAACGCCTGCTGCAAGCCTATACCCTCGGCATCTTTCCCTGGTTCGACGACGAACAGCCCATCCTCTGGTGGTCCCCTGACCCGCGCGCCGTCCTGTTCCCCGACCAATTGCACGTTTCCCGCAGCCTGCACAAAACCTTGCGCAGCGGACGCTTCCGCGTCTCTGCCGATACCGCCTTCGATGCCGTAGTCACCGCCTGCGCCGAACCCCGTCGCAACAGCAGCGGCACCTGGATCACCGACCGGATCCGCGACGCCTACGGCGCTCTGCACCGCCTGGGCCATGCCCACTCCGTCGAATGCTGGCATGAAGACAAGTTGGTGGGCGGCATTTACGGAATTGCTTTAGGTTCGTTGTTCTTTGGCGAATCCATGTTTTCACGCATGACGGATGCATCGAAGGTGGCATTCGTGCATCTGGTCGGGCACTTACAGCAATCCCATTGCCCCCTGATCGATTGCCAGATCATGAACCCGCACCTGGCTACACTCGGCGCCACGCTGATACCCCGAACCCACTTCAAAACCTATCTGCAACGCTTTGTTCCACCGTTGCAGGAAATCCAAAAGGCGCCCGCCGGCCCGTGGCAATTGGCCTGGCATTATTCCGGTCGATAATCTTGTTGCGCCAGCACTGGAAAGCCCGGCAATTTCGTTTAATACTGATAAAGACTGGTTTCACTGCATAACCACCGGGTTAATAAGGCTTTATCAGAAGACACCATGACGGATCTTGCAGCGATCAAATTTTTTGTCACGCCGCTTCATCAGTGCAGCTACTTGCCTCGCAAGGACGCCATCACGCTATTTGCCGATCCCAAGGCCAATCTCAATCACAACCTGTATAGCGAACTGTCGGAGCTGGGTTTCCGCCGCAGCGGCAATTACCTGTATCGCCCACACTGCCGCCAGTGCTGCGCCTGCATTCCCGTCCGCATTCCCGCTGACCGTTTCCAGAAGTCGCGTCGGCAAAAACGCATCCTGCAACGCAACGCCGACCTGACCGTGACCAGGGTTCCTGCCGAATACCGCGAGGAACACTACCAGCTGTATTCACGCTACATCGAGTGCAAGCACCGCGACGGCGACATGTACCCGCCCACCCCAGAGCAGTACGAATCCTTCCTGCTCAGCGACTGGGGCAAAACCCATTTCTACGAATTCCGTCAGCCCGATGGCGAACTGGTAGCAGTGGCAGTGTGCGACCAGATGGAGAACGGACTGTCAGCCGTCTACACCTTCTACTCCACCGAACATGCCCGCCGCAGTCTGGGGGTGATGGCGGTGCTCTGGCAGATCGAGGAATGCAAACGCCTGAACCTGCCGGCCCTCTACTTGGGCTACTGGATCAAGGAATGCCAGAAGATGAAGTACAAGACCGAGTACCGGCCCCTGGAAATGTACGTCAACAACCATTGGGTGACGGTATCCTGATAGGTTTTTCCCTTTCGATTCAATCAATTAACCTAACCCTCACTAGCCGAAACCCTGCTTCCTGCAACCAACCCCGCCCGACTTCCGCCTAAAACCAAGATTCACTTTGATAAATCCCTGCTTTTGCGGCAGAATTCACGCCCACCGGCGCGCTGCCGGCACACGCCCCGAGCGGTCACAGAGGAAAACCCTGGATGTCGAAAGAAGATTCCATCGAGATGGAAGGTACGATTGTCGAAACCCTTCCCAACACCATGTTTCGCGTTGAGCTGGAAAACGGCCATGTCGTTACCGCTCACATCTCCGGCAAAATGCGCAAGAACTATATCCGCATCCTGACCGGTGATCGCGTTAAGGTGGAAATGACACCCTACGACCTCTCCAAGGGACGCATCACCTATCGCGTTCGCTGATTGAATTCCGAAAACAAAAAAACGAGCCTTAAGGCTCGTTTTTTTGTTGGTTCAGATATTACGGCACGAATCAGGCAGGCTCGATCTCAAATTGCAGCTCGCCGGCTTCCTCGCTGACATGAACGGTACCACCGTTTTCCGCCAGTTCGCCAAACAGGATCTTCTCCGCTAGCGGACGCTTCAGCACTTCCTGAATCAGGCGGCCCATCGGACGAGCGCCCATATCCTTGTCGTAGCCTTTCATCGCCAGCCAGTCGCGAGCACTGTCGTCCACATCCAGCATGACGCGCTTGTCATCCAACTGCGCCTGCAGCTCGGTGAGGAACTTGTCGACCACACCCTTGATGATCGCATTGTCCAGATTTTTGAACTGGATGACCGCGTCGATACGGTTGCGGAATTCCGGGGTGAACATTTTCTTGATTGCGTCCATCCCGTCGGTACGGTGATCCTGTTGAGTGAAACCAATCGACGACCGGCTCATGGATTCAGCGCCAGCGTTGGTGGTCATCACCAAAATCACGTTGCGGAAATCCGCCTTGCGACCGTTGTTGTCCGTCAGGGTACCGTGGTCCATCACCTGCAGCAGCAGGTTGAAGACTTCAGGATGCGCCTTCTCGATCTCATCCAGCAGCAACACGCAGTGCGGCGACTTGGTGATAGCTTCGGTCAGCAGACCACCCTGATCGAATCCAACATATCCCGGAGGCGCACCAATCAAGCGCGATACAGTGTGCCGTTCCATGTACTCGGACATATCGAAGCGGATCAGTTCCATGCCCATCACTTTGGCTAACTGCTTGGTGACCTCGGTTTTGCCGACACCAGTAGGTCCGGCAAATAGGAAGGAACCAATCGGGCGGTCTGGGTGATTCAAACCGGCACGCGCCATTTTAATAGCGTTGGCCAGCGCATCGATCGCCTCGTCCTGACCGAACACCACCATCTTCAGGTCCCGCTCCAGATTACGCAGGGTCTCCTTGTCGTTGGCCGATACAGTCTTGGGCGGAATGCGGGCGATCTTGGCCACGATGGCCTCGACGTCCGCAACAGTAATCACTTTCTTGCGCTTGCTCGGCGGCTGTAGACGCTGATACGCACCCACCTCGTCGATCACGTCGATTGCTTTGTCCGGCAAATGGCGGTCGTTGATGTAACGCGCAGCCAACTCAGCCGCCGCACGCAGCGCCTTGTTGGAGTATTTCAGGTCGTGGTGCTCTTCGAAGCGCGATTTCAGACCTTTCAGAATTTCGTAAGTGTCGTCCACACTCGGCTCGACCACATCGATTTTCTGGAAACGACGGGCCAGAGCACGGTCTTTCTCGAAAATACCGCGGTATTCCTGGAACGTGGTGGAACCGATGCACTTGATGTCGCCAGACGCCAACATCGGCTTCAGCAGGTTGGACGCATCCATCACACCACCCGACGCAGCACCCGCACCGATGATGGTATGGATCTCGTCGATGAACAGAATCGCGTGCTTTTTCTTTTTCAGCTCAGCCAGCAGCGCCTTGAAGCGTTTTTCAAAATCGCCGCGGTATTTGGTGCCGGCCAGCAACGCACCCAGATCCAGCGAATACACCACGCAATCAGAGATCGCTTCCGGTACTTCGCTATCAATGATTTTCTTGGCCAGGCCTTCGGCAATAGCAGTCTTGCCTACGCCCGGCTCACCCACCAGCAGCGGGTTGTTCTTGCGGCGACGGCAGAGGATCTGAACAGTGCGCTCCACTTCCTCGTCACGACCTACCAGCGGATCGATACGACCCACAGCGGCTTGCTCATTGAGGTTGGTCGCATAGGATTCCAGCGGGCTCTTACCAGTGCCCTCTGAAACGCCCTCTTCCTCGTGGGTTTCCTGGCTATGGTCTTCCAGGTTATGGGACTCGTCCGCCACCTTGGAAATGCCATGCGCGATGTAATTCACCACATCGATACGGGCGACGCTCTGCTTCTTCAGGAAATAAACTGCCTGGCTTTCCTGCTCGCTGAAAATTGCCACTAGTACGTTGGCACCAGTGACTTCTTTCTTGCCCGATGATTGCACGTGAAAAACAGCGCGCTGCAACACGCGCTGAAAGCCCAGCGTCGGCTGGGTCTCGCGCTCAGAATCACTTGAGGGTATTAGCGGCGTAGTCTCATCAACAAAATTCGCCAAATCAGCCCGCAATTCGTCCAGGTTAGTACCGCAAGCCTTGAGCACGGTTGCCGCTGCTTCGTTGTCCAGCAACGCGAGCAGCAAATGTTCAACCGTCATGTACTCATGACGCTTGGTACGTGCATCTCTGAACGCCAAATTTAACGTGACTTCCAGATCTTTGCTTAACATCTTCGTTACACCTTAATCCTGCGTGGAGGACAATCGGGCTATTGAAACTTTTCCACTTCGCACATCAGCGGATGCTGATTTTCCCTTGCGAATTTGATCACTTGCGCGGCTTTTGTTTCCGCGACATCCCGGGTAAATGTACCGCAGCTTGCACGTCCCTGGGTGTGAACCGTGAGCATGATCTGTGTAGCCTTTTCACGATTCATACCAAAAAACACCTGGAGCACATCCACAACAAATTCCATCGGCGTGAAATCGTCATCCAACATCACGATTTGATACATGGGTGGAGGCGCTACGTCAGCTTTCGACTCCGCAACGGCCAAACCACTATCAAAATCATGATGGGATGGGTCACCACCACCGGTGTTCGCCATCTGAATAAATGGTAGTAGAGAATCTTGGGCTTTACTCATAACCAGAAATCATAAAATCCATGGGCAAAATACTGCACGCTCATAACAACGTTATATGGGGATGACGTTGGTCAGTTCAACCCCAAAAACACTTGACTAATACGCCACAATCGCGATGATTGGGGGCTGTGATTAACAAAAGTTAACACAAAATACTCCGGCGCTGTACAATTCTTCGTAATTTACTGTTTGCCCGGATAAAAATAATAACAATCGAACGACTGCCGCTGCGATGAGGTAGTCCCAACAGAAGGACTTGAGTTATGGCAACCGGGAAAGTGAAGTGGTTCAATAACGCCAAGGGTTATGGCTTTATTCGTCCAGATACCGGAGGTGAAGATCTCTTCGTGCATTACTCCTACATTTGCATGGATGGATACAGAAGCCTCAAAGCGGGACAGCAGGTCACCTACGATGTTCGCGAAGCGCCCAAAGGGCTGCATGCCATGAACATTAACACCTTCCCCGCGGATCAGAAATCCCCCGCATCGGAGACTACGCAGGCCGAGCCATTCAGCTCCGCCCCAGCCGGTGCCTCCTCGGAAAGCATGCTGCACGAAGAAGCCATCTAAATTCGTCAGTGACCTTCGCCTTTTCCGCCCTGCGGAGAGGGCGTTGGCGCGTGAGCGAAACACAAGGCTCTTAAATGGCAGCGCCGGCGGGCTGAATACCGGGCCGGAAAGCAAAACGGCGCCCGAAAGCGCCGTTTGCCGTTGACCCATTGCTGGGCAATTACTCGCTCATGTGCGCGATGATGGCATCGCCGAACTCAGAGCAGCGTAACAGCTTGGCATCGGGCATCAGACGCTCGAAGTCATAGGTAACCGTCTTGGCTGCGATAGCGCCTTCCACACCTTTGATGATCAGGTCTGCCGCCTCGATCCAGCCCAAGTGGCGCAGCATCATCTCAGCCGACAGGATCAGAGAACCTGGGTTCACCTTATCCTGGCCAGCGTACTTGGGTGCTGTACCGTGGGTTGCTTCGAATACCGCAACGCTACCGCCAATGTTGGCACCCGGCGCAATACCAATGCCCCCTACTTCCGCCGCCAAGGCATCGGAAATGTAGTCGCCGTTCAGGTTCAGAGTAGCGATTACGCTGTACTCGTCCGGACGCATCAGAATCTGCTGCAGGAACGCATCGGCAATCACGTCCTTGACGACAATCGTCTTACCGGTTTTCGGGTTGCGGAACTGGTGCCAGGGGCCGCCATCGATAGGTTCTGCACCGAAACGCTCAACGGCCAGTTCATAGCCCCAATCTTTGAAAGCGCCTTCGGTGAATTTCATGATGTTGCCTTTGTGCACCAGCGTCAGCGATGGGCAATCGTTGTCGATTGTGTACTGAATCGCTTTGCGCACCAGGCGCTGAGTACCTTCCTTGGATACCGGCTTGATGCCGATGCCGCAGGTTTCCGGGAAACGGATTTTCTTCACACCCATTTCTTCGCGCAGGAAGCGGATAACTTTTTTGGCTTCCTCGCTATCGGCTTTCCATTCGATACCAGCATAAATGTCTTCAGAGTTTTCGCGGAAAATGACCATGTTGGTCTTTTCCGGGCTTTGTACTGGGCTGGGTACGCCAGGGAACCAGCGCACCGGGCGCTGACACACGTACAAATCCAGTTCCTGCCGCAGCGCCACGTTCAGGGAGCGAATACCGCCACCAACTGGAGTGGTCAGAGGGCCCTTGATGCCGACGACGTATTCGCGCAAGGCTTCCAGGGTTTCTTCGGGCAACCAGATGTCGGGCCCGTATACTTTTGTTGATTTTTCCCCGCAGTAGATCTCCATCCAAGTGATGGAACGCTTGTCGCCATAGGCTTTTTCAACAGCGGCATTCGTTACTTTCAGCATCACTGGCGTGATATCGACGCCAATCCCGTCTCCTTCGATGAAAGGGATGATGGGATGGTTCGGGACATTCAGGGACAGGTCCGCGTTGACGGTGATTTTGTCACCATCTGCCGGAACCCTAATCTTTTGGTACCCCATGTCGTTTTTTACTCCCTATTTACATACAATTACGGTTTAGGTACGCGAAGTATACAGAAATCCGTATGCATTCGCCTCATCAATTTCGCGATTACTGACCGCTAATCAATCACATAATGCGCCTTCCGCCCACCGAAAAAATCCAGGTTTTACTATTCAACAAGCCCTTCCAGGTGCTCTGCCAATTCACGGAACATGAAGGCAAAACTACACTGGCGCGCTTCATCGAACAGGACAAAATCTATCCTGCCGGTCGCCTGGATTTTGATTCCGAGGGATTGCTGCTGCTCACCGGAAACGGCGCGCTGCAACATCTGCTTACAGATCCCCAGCACAAACTGCCGAAGACTTATCGGGTGCAGGTGGAAGGCAACATTTCGGAAGACGCCCTGAACCAGCTCAGAAGCGGCGTCGAGTTGAAGGACGGAAAAACCCGGCCGGCTATCGCCAACCGCATCGAACCGCCCACCGATCTGTGGGACCGCAATCCCCCCATCCGGTTTCGCGCCGAAATTCCTACTTCCTGGCTGGAACTGACCATTACCGAGGGCCGCAACCGACAGGTACGCCGGATGACGGCGGCGGTGGGTTTTCCCACCTTGCGCCTGGTCCGGGTCGCAATTGGTCCCTGGAATCTGGAGGACCTGGCACCCGGTGAATCCCGCTGGAGTTCTGTGCCTGAGGCCATCCTGGCCCAATTAAAACCTGCTCGCCCCGCTGAAAAAAACACGCCAAAAACAGGGAAGAAACGCGCCTTCCCCAATCACCAACGCTCTCGCGCCCGCTGATCCGACAGTTTGGCATCCACCCATTGCTCACCCTCCGGACTGCGTTCAAGCTTCCAGAATGGCGCTTCCGTTTTCAGAAAATCCATGATGAATGCCGCAGCAGAAAATGACTCGCTGCGATGTCGGGATGCGATGCCCACCAACACAATTTGTTCTGCACCAGACAACTCACCAACACGATGAATGATGGTGACGCCGTCCACCTGCCAGCGCGTCACAGCCTCGTCGGCGATGCGTTGCAGGGTTTTCTCCGTCATGCCGGAGTAATGCTCCAAAACGATGCCAGAAACCTTGCCATCCGCATTAAAATCGCGCACGAGCCCCGTAAAGGTCACAACCGCCCCGGCCTGAGGATTTTCCCGGCGCAAGCGCTGGTATTCGGCGTTCAGGTCGAAGTCGTCGTGCTGGATTTGGATGTGGATGGCCATTCAGCCTCCGGTGACCGGCGGGAAATATGCAATTTCATCGCCATCTTCAATGGTTGTGCTCGGAGATGCCATTTCCTGGTTCACAGCAGTCAAGACATTGCGCTCTGTGAGTGCAGGCTCGAAAGACGGGTTGGCCTGAATCAGAGCACGTGTGAAGTCGGAAAGATCGTGTACGTCCTCGGGCAATTCTGTTGTCAGTTCTGACAAGCCAATCTGATCCCGGATGCGGGCAAAAAACAGCACCTTGATCATGATTGATTGCCCGTTTCCGCTTGCCAGTGACCACTCTTGCCGCCGATTTTCTCCAGCAGGCGAACACCTTCGATGCTCATGCCTTTGTCCACGGCCTTGCACATGTCGTACACCGTGAGCGCAGCGACACTGACGGCGGTGAGGGCTTCCATT
>DATLII010000286.1:0-5888 GCA_035539495.1 Dongiaceae bacterium | reverse complement strand
GTAGCACACTGTCGATAAGAACAACAATAGCGAGTACGACCTGACTTCATTGCCATAAAACAGAAACGGCCAGGCGCAAACGAAAAACAGAACGGATAACCCGCGCTCCAGCGCATTGTGGGTCAGCTGCGTCAGGTTGTGTTGAAATACCAGCAGCGCGCCAAGAGCAAAAATAAAACTCAGGGAACGGGTGGCGATTTCACTGATGCCAAACAGCGCCACCCAGATTTTCAACAGGAAAGGATACAGTGGCGGGTGAACGTCAATCAGGATGGTTTTGGTGAACATTTCGCTAACGCCCAATTGCGCCTGCGAAACCGACAAAAGTTCATCCCACCAATAGCTATAACTCAGGCCAATTAGATAAGCCGAGACCAGCGTTACCAGAATGACAACACCCGCTTTGAAAGCGGCATCTGCTTGAAGCTTCATGTGGTGATGAACTCCCCCAATGCAACTCAAAACCCCAAAACTTTATGCCCAAGGAACTCCGGCCATGACCGGCGTCCGTTGGGCTTTGTATTCATCTGGGGATAATGCGCCACATTGTGCACCAGTTGAGCAACCAGCAGAAGTGGCGGAAAAAAAGATTGTCAGGCCTGCCCAGCCTTCAGTGCGTGCACGCCTTCGGTTGCTGAAAATCCACAGGCTTGAATTTCAACATCTTATCTTCCAACCAGGTGTACTGGCGTGGGTAAGCGGTGCCGGCCATATGCTGGAGAATCTGACCATCCACCCGATAGGTCACCGCTGTCTGCGGATGATGGGCAAGGTAACGAGCAAACTCGAATTCCACCAGAAAACGATCACGCCCCATAAAACGTTGCAGATAGGGGTCGTCGGTCTGTACAACCTCTACCAGACGCTGCTGGTAATCGAACAGGTACAGAGGCGCGTGCACCAAATGATTGCTACGGCCACCCTCGGTGTACAGATTACTGAACATATTGATGGAAGATTCGGTCTTGAAGCCCAAATAGGGTGCGCTGCCGTTCAGGAAAAACAGTAGCACCAGCAACGCAGTCACCGGTTGGCCGCGCGTGGAAAAAAACGTCGGGATGGATGCGAAAGAGGCACGATGACACCACAGCAGGAATGTCAGGTAAAACGGAATTGCATAGAGTGCAAAGACCGGCATATCCCGAAAGGTACGCGGCCATCCGATTCCACGCACTACCAGATAATACAGCCCCAATGCCGCCAGCATCAGCAGACCGAATTGCAGCGGTGTCAGTTGCAACCGCTGCAGCAAGCCGTTGTAGGCTGCATTGAATTTCTCCACATATTGTGGCGGCAGAAACAGCACATACAACGCAATGCACAGCGTGCTGAAATCCATGTAATAGGCATAGCCGGTAAAACCGATAAACAGATGAAACGGCATACCAATGGCGAAGCCCCAGTATTTCCAGCGCGGCGTGAACAAAAAGAAAATCGCCAGGCCTTCCACCACAAAGGTGGTCCAGATCGCCAGATAATGGCCCCAGGTGGCGCCCGCCAATCCAAACCGACCCAAACCCGCATCCCACAACGCACTGGCGCAGCTAACAGCCGGGTCGAGAAAATCCTGGTTGATCTTGTGATAGATACCGTAGAAATACATGATCAGCAGGAAATAGCGTCCCGCCACCGAGAAGAAGGCAAACAGCGCGTCCGCATCGATGTTCCACCAGGGCCGCTGCTGACGCCGGTTATCCAGCGCGCAATACACCGCACTCAGTAGAATGGATAGATCGGTGAAGAAAGCCATCAGATAGTGGTTGGATGCCACCGGCGTCAACCGCAGGTACTCCAATACATTCAGTATGGCGAACAGCACCAGCAGGCGGGCACTGCCAGGTCGCAACAACAGGCACAACGCCACCAGCAAACCCGGCGCCACCCACAACGAGGGACGCTGGCCACCAACGGTATGAAATAAATACGCGATCACCCAAGCAGTGGTGAACAATTTGAACACGGTAACCTGCACCAACGCGGACACTCGCGCAGCAGTGGGATGAGAAGCAGCGGCAGTCACGGTTTATTTCGCGTAGGTTTCGTTGATTTTTTTGCGGCCCAGCAAGGTCAGCGTCAGGCGCCGCCCGGCTTTCAGCACGGGGTAAAGGATTGTCGACAAACCCTTCGACCGGAAAATCATGGCATTGATCCGATTGAAGAGGCCTGACGGCGAACTCAGCAGCGAGATAGCATGAATGGCATCGGCACCATAAAAATAACGGCCGTTCATTTTCAGCACCATGCCTTCATCCATATCGAAACCCTGATCCACCAGTTCACGGTAGACCGCAACGTCGTCGCGCACATTGATCAACGTGACCGGCCCCACGGCCTCCCGCAGGCGCACCATGCGGATGTAAGCCGAGCAGAACGGGCATTCACCGTCGTACGCAATCCAATTGGCTGACTGGTTCATAGCAAGGGTCCATTCCATTGATAAGGTTATGAAACCGGATTATGGCGAGCGATGCAAATGCTGCAGGGGCAATGTCGGTTGGCCTGATTTGTAACCTTGCCTGACGCCGCCCCTCACAACGCGCGACGAATAATACCCGCAAAATGCCTTTCCATCGGCATATTTTCAAGCAACCAACGAGCCACATCATTGCAAGCGGGAAGATGCTCTTAACTCCTTGTTGCATTGAGCATTTTTAGTAACGACGTATTCGCCGGAAAACCGGCATGCACCCATAAAGCCACGCGCCAGTAGGGCATTCATGGCGGAACTGGGGCGTACGTCTAAACTAAACAGGATGCCCCTGTCACACCTCTAACAAAAACTCTCAGCGGAGGGCCCTCATGCTGTCAGGCCTTGTTTCCCATATTAGTCACTGGTCATTGGCCAAGGCCGGCCGCTTTCTCATCATCTGTTTTATCGTCGGCATGGCCGGGTTCGCCCTGATGTCCCGCCAATTACTGGACGGCGTGAAGGTCAACGGCGCCACTTACCAGAAAATCGTGCTGGTGAAAGATCTGGTGGCCGATATTCTGCCACCGCCGGAATACATCATTGAAAGCCATCTGAGCGTGCTGCAGATGATGGCTACCCGCAACAAGGTCAAACAGCAGGCCTGGATGGACAATCTGGATCGCGTGGAAAAAGAATTCCGCGCACGCCATGAATTCTGGCTGCAGGACAAGATCCTGAAGCCAGAATTGAAACAGCAGATCACCGAAGCCGTGTACAAACCAGCGGAAGACTACTATCGGGTGCTGCACGACGAGTTTCTACCACCCATGCAAAAGGGCCAACTGTCGGACGCCAAGATCGCATTCAACAAACTGGATGAACTTTACAATCAACATCGCAAAGCGGTAGACACGTTGGTGGCGGATTCTTTGGCGGAGCAGGCTGCCATCGAACAACAGACGCGCGCTGCCGTGGAGCATTTTGAATCCCTGATGCTAAGTATCCTGGTAGTGTCGATCGTATTGGTGTCGGGAATAGTAATGGTCATTCTGCAAGGGTTGCGGCGCCGTTTTGGTGGCGAGCCCGTGCAGGTGGAGCAAGTGCTGCAAAAAGTCACGGCGGGGGATTTTTCCGGCCGCGGTCTACAACCAGTGCAGGCATCAGAACAGAGTTTGTTGGGCCAGGCCGTGGTGATGCGCAATCATCTGCGCCAGCTACTGGGTTCATTCGCCGACATGGCGGTGGAACTGGATCGCTCGGCCGGTGGTATGCAAAAAGATGCGCACCGCGGTGAACAGGATGCGCAGGTGCAGCAGGATGACGCCCGCACCATGGCCGCTGCCATCGAAGAATTGTCCGTGAGTATCGACCAGCTGTCGCGCAATTCTTCACAGCAATTGGTATTGGCGCAGAGTGCTACACGCGAATCCGGCGCCGGTCGCCAAATGGTGCAGCAATGTGGCCAGGTGTTGCAGCGGCTGTGCGCGTTCGTACAAAAACTGGCGGAGAACGTGCAGCGCCTGAATGACAATTCCAAACGCATCGAATCCATCACACTCACCATCAAGGATGTGGCGGAACAAACCAACCTGCTGGCATTGAATGCGGCCATCGAAGCGGCACGCGCGGGCGAATCCGGCCGTGGTTTTGCGGTGGTGGCGGATGAAGTACGCAGCCTGTCGGCACGCACACGGCAATCCACGCACGAGATCGACAATATCGTGGCCCGCATTCGCGACGAAGTGAATCTGATTGTGGGCGCGGTGGATGAGGGCGTGCGGCTGTCGAATCAGGGCATGCAGAGCATGGAGCAGGCCAGCCAATCCATCGATCATTTGCAGCAGGGCGCGCAGGAATTGGAAGCCCATTCCCAAACGGTCGCTGCCGCCTTGGCCCAGCAGAATCAGGCCACACAGACGTTGGCCCGCGACGTAAGCGATATCGCCAATCGGGCGCAGCAGCAAGCGGCCCAGGCTCGCACCGCAACGGCATCCGCGCAACAGCTGGCCGACATGGCCAATTCCATGACCGGTCAACTGGACCGATTTTCCCTGCGCTGAAACCATCGCAGAATACAAGACGACGGGCAATCCAAAACTCGAATTGTCCGTCGTCCACTGCGCTAGATCCTTTTACTGCAGGCATATCTCACTGTGCACCACATAAAGTGCAGTGCTATGATCGCCTCACTTCCGCCACCGTCCCTTTTTACATGCGTTATCTGTCATTTGTTCTTCTACCCGCCCTGATTCTGTTGAATGCCAATGCTGGTGCCGACACCCTGTGGTTGCAGAACGGCGAACAATTCCAGGGCAGCGCTCAGTTTCTGGATGCAGGGCAGCTGGTGTTCAAATCCAAAAGCGCCGGCCGCATCAGCGTGAAGTGGTCCGAGATCAAAACCCTGTCCACCGACGAGCCTGTGCAACTGGAATGGCAGGATACGCTGACGCCCATGCGCAGCCGCCTGCAGGCAGCTGAAGGCGGGCACATAAAATTGGAAGATGGCCGCCAGATTGCGTTGACCGATATCCGCCGCCTGGTACGCCCGCGTGAACTCGGCGGTGACTGGCGCTCTGACGGCAACCTGGATCTTGAGCTGGATCTGGAACGGGATTTCGACGACACCAGCGATCAGCTCGACGCCAATCTGGACACACGTTTGCTGAATCACCGCTGGCGTCACACGCTGAAAGCGGATTACGAATACGAGTCCGAAGAAAATGAAACCACCGAGAACAATTACACGGTGGAATATTTTATCGACCGCTTCTGGACCCGGCAGTGGTTTCTGCGGGCGCACAGTCGGTTTGAACGCAATTTTGAAGAGCAGGATTTGTTGAATCGCGAATATGGCGGCGGCGCTGGTTATCAATTTCGCGATGACTTGCAAGGCCGCTTCAGCCTGAGCAGCGAGCTGGTGCATTTCGACTACCGCCGCAAGGAATTCGAGCCGGACGATCTGATCCCCACCCGTCAATTGAAATTCAATGCGCTGGGGCTGAGCTGGGATTTTCTACAGAATCTGGCATCGACCGCGGCTGAGTTGTATACCAACGGCGATGCTTATCGGCCTTACTCCATTGCCGCTAACTACATTTTTTACAGCGAATCCGGCGTGCGCTACCACCTTTCACAGCGAGTGCGCTTGTCATTGCGAGTGGAATACGATGAAGTGCGCGTGGATGAACTGCGTTACGTGGACAGCCGCTATTTGTTCGGCGTGGGAGTCGATTGGTGAAATTGGAAAGCACATCGCTGCAAGACGCAACCTGGATCGCGTTGGTGAATCCCAAATCGCCGGCCAACGTGGGCCATGTGATGCGGGCGGCAGGTTGTTTTAGCGTGAGCGGTGTTTTTTATTCCGGCGAACGTTTTCATCATGCACGCAAGTTCATCACCGACACCAAGGATCATCACGAAACCATTCCGCTAACATGGCAGGACGATTTACTGACTGCGCTGCCAGAGAACGCGGTAC
>DATLII010000285.1:0-4162 GCA_035539495.1 Dongiaceae bacterium | reverse complement strand
GGGCAAGAATGTGCTGGAGGTTGAGAAGAAGCTACTGAAATTCGTGCCAGAGGAATTCCTGCACGATGCTCATCATTGGCTGATCCTGCACGGCCGTTATGTGTGTGTGGCGCGCAAGCCGCGGTGTGGGGCTTGTGTGATTGAGGATTTGTGTGAGTACAAGGATAAAACAGAAGAATAGTTGCCCGGGGCCGGGCATTTCACTATAAAGTCTGTTCACTATGACGGCTGATCAGCAGGGCAGATTCTTTTAGCCTGCAACGAGAAGCCGAGTGGTCCGGTTCAAGACACGCCACAAGTACATCCCTGTAGGCTCGGCTGCGGCCATCCATGGCCGCCGACGGTCTTGAACCGGACCACTCGGCTTCTCTTTAATCCACCTTTCAGCCCACTCAATTAGCACCGGCAGGAACCACCATGTTCGACACCAAACTCCTCGAAATCCTCGTCTGCCCCGCCAGCAAGGCCAAACTGGAATACGACGCCGACCGGCAGGAACTGATCTGCCTGGCCAGCAACCTGGCCTACCCCATCCGCGATGGCATTCCCGTCATGCTGGAAGATGAAGCGCGCCAGATCTCGCTGGACGAGAAAGAACAGTACAAGAAAAAATACCGCACCCCTGGCTCCAATCTCTAACCCCGCGCCCGAGGAATCTCCATGAGCGACACCATCTTCTCCAAAATCATCAACCGCGAGATCCCCGCCACCATCGTCTATGAAGACGATCAGTGCCTGGCCTTCCGCGACGTCAATCCGCAAGCGCCCATGCACATCCTGATCATTCCGAAAAAGCCCATCCCCATGCTGGCGGATGCTGAGCCCGGCGATCAGGCTGTACTCGGTCATCTGCTGCTGAAAGCCGGCGAGATCGCCAAACAGGAAGGTTACGGCGATGCTTTCCGTTTGGTGGTGAACAACGGTGCCCGCGCGGGCCAGACGGTGTTCCATCTGCACGTACACATTCTGGGCGGGCGCGGCTTCAGCTGGCCGCCGGGTTGATACCGCATGCACCGTCATACCCAAAAGACTTTTGATTGCGGCACCGCGGCCTTGCGGGCGGAAGTGCTGGAGCCGGTGCAGCCGGCTACTGCGTCGGTCATCTGGTTGCACGGTCTGGGCGCCAGCGGCGATGATTTCGTACCGGTGGTGCCGCATCTGAAATTGGCAGACGACCTGTCCGTGCGTTTCATCTTTCCCCATGCGCCGGAGATGCCTGTCACCTGCAACGGCGGCTACATCATGCCGGCCTGGTACGACATTCTGGCGCTGAGCGAAATCCGCGACGTCAACGTGCAGGATCTGCAAACCGGTTGCGATTGGATCAATGCCATTGTGTGTCAGCAGATCGCTGCCGGCATTGCGCCGGAACGCATCGTGGTGATGGGTTTTTCCCAGGGGGGCGCCGTGGCCTATCACACCACGCTGTCGTTTCCGCAGAAACTGGCAGGCCTGATTGCGCTGTCCACCTATCTGCCAGCACCTAGTCTGCTCACACCACAAAAACGTCAGGCCAATCAGACGCTACCGGTACGCATTGCTCATGGCGATTTCGACGATGTGGTAACGGAGCGCGCTGGACGTTTAGCGCTGCAATGGCTGCAGGAACAGGGTTATGACGTGCAATGGAAACAATATCCGATGGCGCACGAGGTGTGCATCAGTGAGATACGTCAGATCGGGGAATGGCTAACCGAGATGTTGAACACCGGCACCGGGGAATAAACCCGGCGCCGGCAGCTCAAATTGCTTACTCAAGTCACTGGCGCAAACTATTTGCGCAGCTTCGACAACAAACGCAGCATTTCAATATACAGCCACACCAGCGTCACCAGCAGACCAAACGCAGCGTACCACTCCATATATTTGGGCGCGCCCTGCGCCACACCGCCTTCAATAAAATCAAAATCCAGCACCAGGTTCAACGCCGCAATACCCACCACCACCAGGCTGAAACCGATCCCAATCGGGCCGCTGTCATGGATGAAACCCATGCCGTCGAAACCGAACAGACGCATGCCGATATTCACCAGGTACAGCAGGAAAATGGCGCCAGTGGCTGCCACCACGCCCAGTTTAAAATTCTCGGTGGCTTTGATCAGACCGGAACGGTAAGCAAACAGCAACATGAACAGAGTGCCGAAGGTCAGCCCCACCGCCTGCAGCACAATGCCGGGATAACGAACTTCGAACTGGGCGGAAATACCGCCGATAAACAAACCCTCTGCCAACGCATACAGCGGCGCGATGATCGGCGCTGCGGTTTTCTTGAAAGTGCAGATCAGCGCCAGAACAAAACCCGCCACCGCGCCACCGATCATCAGCGGAACCAGCAGCGGATTCATGGGCACCGAGCCGTCAGTCGCCTGCATGGATTCCCAGGCCATACCCCAGGTGAACAGAGCAGTGATCAGGGTCAGGGCCAATAGCATGGCGGTTTTGTTGACGGTGCCGGGCAACGTCATAACTGCGGTGCCGGCCTGGGCGCGGGAAAACGCCTTATCGTTCAACATGGGATTACTGGTACGCATGGAAACTCCTTATCGTTGGATTGGATTCCCCCACAGGCACGGGCACACCGGCGGCGATCTTGCAGGATCTTGCAGAAAGCAACTACCGGGGAAAGCACAGACAGGCGAAGGATCGTTTCAACATCATAGACGTCGGCCCCGGCGCGAGCAACGCCACCCTATTCTTAGCAGACCCACAATACCAACAGATGTTCAAGCAGCGCCGCCTGTGGCCGGTATTTCATTCATCGTCCCGGCTGGAATGTACATTCATCTCTTCCAGACGCACGAAGCGCGAACCCATCTTCAGCCGATACCCCCACCAGATCGTCAAAAACAACGGCAAGCTGATATAGGTGGCAGCCAATCCAGCCCAATCCACCTGGTGGCCAACGAATGCTTCATAGTTCTGGCCCAAGGTAATAAACAGGCACAGGCAGAACGCAAAAATAGGGCCCAGCGGAAACCATTTGGCCAGGTACGGCAAATCATTCAGATTGCCCCCCTGCAGCACAAACGCCTTGCGGAAACGGTAATGGGAAATTGCAATGCCCAGCCAGACAATGAAACCGCACATGCCCGACGTATTGAGCAGCCAGGTATAAACCGTCTTGTCGCCAACAAAACTGGTAAGAAAACAGAGTGCGCCGATCAGTGTAGTGGCATAAAGCGCGTAACGGGGCACACCGCTCGATGACAACTGGCTGAAGAAGCGCGGCGCCTTACCCTGCAACGCCATGTTGTACAGCATGCGCGTCGATGCATACATGCCGGAATTGCCGGCAGACAAAATCGCCGACAGAATCACCGCATTCATCACCCCCGCCGCTGCCGCCAATCCGGCCCGCTCGAACAGCAACGTAAATGGCGATGTGCTGACATCATCGTTGTCGGCCTTCAACAGATTAGGATCGGTGTAAGGCACCAGCATGCCGATCACAAAAATCGACAACACGTAAAACATAAGAATGCGCCAAAACACCTGCTTGATGGCAATGGGAATGGACTTGCGCGGATTCTCCGATTCACCGGCCGCAACACCGATCAATTCTGTGCCCTGAAACGAAAAGCCCGCAATCATCGCTACGCCAATCATGGCCTGCAGCCCTCCCACAAACGGGGCTTCGCCCGTGGTGAAATTGGAAAAGCCCGGCGCCTCGATACCATGCATGATGCCAATAATACTGGCCAGGCCAATGCCGATAAAAATCACCACGGCCACTACCTTGATCAACGCAAACCAGAATTCACTTTCGCCAAAGCCTTTCACCGAAAAAAAATTCAGGCAGAACATGATCGCCAGGAATATGGCGCTCCAATATAGGCCGGGAATGTCGGGAAACCAGAAGCGTATCACCAGCTGTGCCGCCACCAGTTCGGCGGCAATCGTCACCGCCCAGTTGTACCAGTAGTTCCAACCCATAGCGAAACCGAAACCTTCATCAATGAAGCGGCTGCCATACGTGCAGAATGAACCGGAGTCGGGAATGTAGGCCGCCAGCTCGCCCAAACTGGTCATCAGGAAGAACACCATCATGCCGATCAGCGCGTACGCCACCAGCGCTCCACCCGGGCCTGCGGTGGCCACCGTGCTACCCGATGCAACAAACAATCCGGTACCAATCGACCCACCGATGGCGATCATATTGAGG
>DATLII010000284.1:0-1894 GCA_035539495.1 Dongiaceae bacterium | reverse complement strand
TCACCCAGGTCACTTTGTGTTGTTCGATCAGGTGCAGCAATTCGGCTTCATCGAACAGATCCATGGTCGGCAGCACCAGAGCGGCACCTGCCAACAATGGCGCGAACAGGTTTTTCTGGGTCAGGTCGAAACCGACTGCGCTGACCAACAACGTGCGATCACGAGCAGTAACACCCAGTGCCGACAGATACCAGTGCTGAAGATTGGTTTCGCCGCGGTGCTGCACCATGGCGCCTTTCGGCTGCCCAGTAGAACCGGAGGTATAAATTACGTAAATCTGCTGATCGGGATCGATCGCCACGTTCGGGTTCTGCGCTGGCAGCTGCGCTAGCGACAGTTTATCCAGCAACGCCGTTTCCGCATTCACCGCGTCTAGTGCGGCGGCAAATTCACTGCGCGTGAGCACAATCGGTGCCGCGCTGTCCTGCAACATGAACGCCAGCCGTTCACGGGGATAGGCCGGGTCCATCGGTACATAGGCTCCGCCCGCCTTCAACACCGCCAGCACCGCCACCACCAGGTCCACCGACCGGTTCAGGCAAATACCGACGCGCACATTGGCTTTCACGCCACGTTGCAGCAGCCAGTGTGCCAACCGGTTACTGCGCTCATTCAACTCCGCATAGGAAACGCGCTGCTCACCCGCGATGATGGCAAGCGCCGTCGGCGTCGCGACAACCTGACGTTCGAACTTGGCCACCACGGTTTCAGTATCTGTCGCCTGATTCTCGCCGCTCCACTGCTGCAGGCGATTGAATTCCGGTAGGGACAGGAATTGCAGTTGCGACACTTTTTCCAGATTGCCGTACAGGATCTGCTCGTTGATCTGCACAATCCGCTGCAGCAATTCCAGATCGGCAAACCGGGTCACGTCGTAACGCAGCTCCAGAGTGAAGCCGCTGGCTTCCTCTTTCACGATGAATTGCACCGCACCATCCACTTTCGGCGCCGACATGATGGGTTGCAGCGTCTGACCCGCCACCTCCGCTTCCACTACAAAGTTGTAGTAGTTGTACATGAAGGTGTTGCGGCCCAGCGGCACATTGCGACTCTGCCAAGCCAGAGAAACGGCACGATGATTGCGCGCACTGTCGCGGTTCTTTTTCAGGGCGCCGAACCAGTCGTTGAAAGTGGCGTCGCGGCTCAGCAAGGCTTTGTCAAAAATGGCAGGGAATTGTTGATAGAAACAGCCCAGCGAATTACCCCAACCATCGGCGCGATTGCCGAAAAATTCGTAGAACAGGAAACTGGCTTCGGGCCGGCAATACTGTGCGATCGCCATGCCGAACAAGGCTTTGAAATACAGTGGTGGATTGATGCTGCGTGCCGCGCAGAATTCTCTTACCTGATCCAACTGACGCCGATCCAGGCGCAAACTCAGCAGGCAATCGTTGAAAGCCGATATCTGCGTCGCCGCCGCCGTGGGCTTGGTGAAATTCAACGCCTCCACACCCTGCAACGCATCATGCCAGTAAGCCAGCGTCGCGGCGCTGTCCATGTTGGCACGGTCCCAGGGCAGGAACGCCAACGCGTTCTCGCGATACGGCGACAACACTACGCCCTGCCCCTTCAGCAACAGGCCGTAGCGATGCAGAATCTTTTGCACCAATATGTAAGTGGCCGCACCGTCCAGCAGTATGTGATGACAAGCCATCACCAGATACACCCGCATGTTGCCGCCATTCACCAGGTGGTAACTGATCAGCTCCTCATCCGGCCATGCATACGTCCGGTGCATCAGCCGCAGGATGCGTTCTTCCAATTGCCCTTGCGTCAACTGGTCGCGGGACCAATCGTGAATTTTCAAATGCACCTTGTGCTGGTTGCGCGACACCAGGTACGCCACATCAGCGGTGGGAATGTCACAGGGCACCACGCGGCTGCGCAGCATCAG
>DATLII010000283.1:0-4433 GCA_035539495.1 Dongiaceae bacterium | reverse complement strand
GCATAATCTGGAACAGATGCGCAAAGATTTTGTCGCCAACGTTTCCCACGAACTGCGCACGCCACTCACCGTCATCAAAGGTTATCTGGAAACGTTTCTCGACGTTATGGGCGAGAGCAATCCGCAATTGAAACGCGGGTTGGCGCAGATGCAGCAGCAAGCGCATCGTATGGAATTGCTGGTCAATGATCTGCTGTTGTTGTCACGCCTGGAAACTGAAAACACCACGCAACCGATGAAGGCCGTTACCGTGGGCCGCTTGCTGAAACAGGTGTACAACGACGCCCATGCGCTCAATGGCGATAAAGGGCATCGCATTCAATTGGAAGCGGACGAGAACCTGGCGATTTTTGGCGATGAAAATGAACTGCGCAGCGCGTTTTCCAATCTGGTGATGAACGCGGTGAAGTATACGCCCGACAAAGGCAATATCCTGATCCGCTGGTGGGCCGATGCGGATGGCGCGCACATGTCCGTGCAGGACGACGGCATCGGCATCGACGCCAAACATATTCCACGCTTAACCGAACGGTTTTATCGCGCAGACCAGAGCCGCCACGCTAAAACCGGCGGCACGGGATTAGGGTTAGCGATCGTCAAACATGTGCTGATTCACCATGGCGCGCACTTGGCGATCGAGAGCGAACCAGGCGAAGGCAGCACCTTCACCTGTCATTTTCCGCGTAAAAATATAGTGGAGATGCCGATTTCGTCCCGCCCGATGGCGGTCTGATTCACTAAGGCAGCCCTCAATCCCGAAAATTTTCGTACTGCAGCGGCATTTCGAATTCGGATTTACGCAGCAACGCGATGGTGTCCTGCAGATCATCCTTCTTCTTGCCGGTCACCCGTACCTTGTCACCCTGGATCGAAGCCTGCACTTTCATTTTGCTATCCTTGATCAGCTTCACCAGCTTTTTCGCCTGATCGGATTCCAGGCCCTGGCGCAGAGTAACTTTCTGTCGCGCTTCCGCCAGATTGATTTCCGGATCGGCTTTGTCCAGGCAGCGGATGTCGATGCCGCGCTTGATCAGTTTGCCTTCCAGAATGTCCAGCAATTGGCGCAGGTGAAAATCGGCGTCGCCAATCACCGTGACGACATTTTTATCCTGTTCGAACTTGGCCTTGGTGCCTTTGAAATCGAAACGGTTTTCGATTTCACGGTTGGCCTGGTCGACGGCGTTGGTCACTTCATGCAGGTTCAATTCGGAGACGATATCGAAGGAGGGCATGGGGCTGAATCCTGTCAGGTTTTTCGGTCTGGTTTTTACGGGTCATGGTAAACGATCCCCCGCGGGCTGGGTAGCGGCTATACTTTGGCGATACTGAGGATTCCCCATGTTCAAACTGTTCGTAAAACTGATGCTGTTAGTTGTGGTATTGGCATTGGCCGGTCCGTTTTTCCTGCGCGGGCCCGACGGCCAGCCACTGCTGTCATTGGCCGATTTGAAATTGCCCGACTTTCTAAAACTGCCTGACTTCAAGCTGTCGCAGCTGGTCAAAAGTCCCGAGCCCGCCGCCGACACCCCCGCTAATAGTGCTCAGCAGTGGATTCAATGGAGTGATCGCCCGGGCGAAGCGCCCCTGAACCCCGACGTGCTTACCCGCGAGCAGCTGGCGCTGCTGGACATCAAGGAGCAGGACAATATTTTCTACCGCTGGCAGGACGGCAAAGGGGTCTGGCAATTCAGTTCGCTACCGAATCGCAACACACTCAATCACGTTGTGCGCACCGATCCCAATGCCAATGTGCTGCAAAGCATGAAGCAGGATGACATCGACCGCGCCTTCGGCCGCCAGGTCGCCAGCGCCCAGGACAATAGCATCACCAAAAACAATCCGATGGCCAACGGCAAGGGTACCGAAGGCAGCATGCTGCCGATCCCCACCACGGTGCCGGTCACCGAAATTCCCAAGCTGATTGATCAGGCCAAGGACGTGCAGAAGATCATGGAGCAACGGGTGAAACAGATGGATCAGCAGGTCAAATAGACGAGAGCTGCAAACGATTGGGACATTTGAACAAAAAACCGGCTCGAAGCCGGCTTTTTTGTCTGTCTTCAGGAAGATTTGGTCGGCTTGCCGATGAAACCTTCTTCGTCCAAGGTCTTCAGCGGAATATGGCGGATATCCTTACCCTTCACCAGATAGATGACCTGCTCGGCGATATTGCGGGCGTGATCGCCGATCCGCTCCAGCGCACGCAGACTCCACATCACGTTCAGCACCCGCTTGATGAAGCGCGGGTCTTCCATCATGAAGGTCACCATCAGACGCATGGCGGATTCGTATTCCATGTCCACCGCTTTGTCTTCGCGCACCACCGACATGGCCATCTCCACATCGAAGCGGGCGAACGCATCCAACGCATTGCGCAACATGGAGCAGACATGAGTCCCAATATGGCGCACTTCAATATAACCGCGCGGAATCGCGCCTTCTTCTGACAGGCGGATCGCCATCTTGGCAATCTTGCTGGCTTCGTCACCCACCCGTTCCAGGTCGGTATTAGCCTTGGTAGCCGCTACCAGCAAACGCAGGTCGCTGGCTGCAGGCTGACGCAGGGCGATGATGCGGGTGCATTCCTCGTCGATGCGCAGCTCCATGCCGTTGACTTGCTTTTCATTGCTGATGACTTCGGACGCCAGCCCGCTGTCACCTTCAACGAGCGCCTGCACCGCATCGCTCACCTGCTTTTCCACCAGGCCACCCATGGCCAGGATGTGGCTGCGCACTTCTTCCAGATCCGCGTTGAACTGCCGGGAAATGTGGTGTGTATATTCTTCGCTGGTCATGTCGATTCTCGCTTGATTGGCGCCGGTGTTGCCCTAAATCACTACCTACGTGGACGCCGGCTCAGCCGTAACGTCCGGTGATGTAGTCTTCGGTTTTCTTCTCGCTGGGGTTGGTGAACAGCGTGTCCGTGTCCTTGTATTCGATCAGATCGCCCAGGTACATGAATGCAGTATAGTCAGACACCCGCGCGGCCTGCTGCATGTTGTGGGTTACGATCACGATGGTGTAGCGCTCTTTCAGTTCGTTGATCAGCTCTTCCACTTTCAGTGTGGAAATAGGGTCCAGCGCGGAACAGGGCTCGTCGAGCAGCAGGACTTCCGGTTCCACCGCGATGGTGCGGGCGATCACCAGACGCTGCTGCTGACCACCGGACAGGCCCAGGGCGTTGTCATTCAGACGATCCTTCACTTCTTCCCAGATGGCCGCGCCTTTCAGTGCCCATTCCACCCGCTCATCCAGGATGCGCTTCTTGTTGATGCCTTGAATGCGCAAACCGTAAGCCACGTTTTCATAAATGGTTTTCGGGAACGGGTTGGGTTTCTGGAACACCATACCCACCCGACGGCGCAGGTCGGTCACATCCACGCCGCGCTCGAAAATATTGGCCTTCTCGAACAGGATGGTGCCTTCCACCCGGCAGCTGTCCACCAGATCGTTCATGCGGTTAAAGCTGCGCAGCAAGGTCGATTTGCCACAGCCGCTGGGACCGATGAAGGACGTGACGCGCTTTTTCGGAATCTTCATGTTGATGCCGTGCAGCGCGCGCTTTTCGCCGTAGAACAATTTGAAATCCTGCACGTCGATGCAGATTTCCTCGTTGGCCAGGGAACGGCTGTTGCCTTGCGGTTTCACAGCCTTGGTCATGGCGTGGCTACGTGTGGGGTTTTCTGCCGCGGTCATGGTTTCACCTTGTCCGAGTTTCAAAGTTGATTCGCTCATATCTCATCTCCTCGCGCGCCGGATCAGTTTTCCAGTTCGCGATAGCGCTCCCGCAAGCGGTTGCGGATAACGATGGCGGACAGGTTCAACACCACAATCACCGCCACCAGTAGAAATGCCGTTGCATATACCAGCGGACGGGCCGCCTCTACGTTGGGGCTCTGGAAACCCACGTCGTAAATATGGAAGCCCAGATGCATGAACTTGCGCTCCAGGTGCAGGAACGGGAAGTTGCCATCCAGGGGCAGGGTGGGTGCCAGTTTCACCACACCCACCAGCATCAGCGGTGCCACTTCACCCGCTGCACGGGCAATTGCAAGAATCAGTCCGGTCATCATGGCCGGGCTCGACATGGGCAGAATCACTTTCCAGATGGTTTCGAATTTGGTGGCGCCCAACGCCAGCGAGCCCTCGCGAATGGCCTTGGGAATGCGAGTAAGTCCTTCCTCTGTCGCCACGATCACCACCGGCAGCGTCAGCAGCGACAATGTGATGGACGCCCAGATCAAACCCGGTGTGCCAAATACAGGCGAAGGCGCGGCCTCGGGATAGAACAGATCATCCAGACTGCCGCCCAGGAAATACACGAAAAAGCCCAGACCAAATACGCCATACACAATGGACGGCACGCCCGCCAGATTGTTCACCGCAATGCGGATGATGCGGGTCATTGCGCCCTGCTTGGCGTATTCGCGCAG
>DATLII010000282.1:0-3771 GCA_035539495.1 Dongiaceae bacterium | reverse complement strand
GTTGACCGGTGGCGGCGCCGACTACTGCATAGAAGCAGGGGGCAGAATTGCCACCATCGAACAGGGTTTTGCTTTAATCCGGAAAGGCGGCGGCAAGTTGTTGTTCGCGTCCCACCCGCCAGAAGGCGAGCTGATCCGATTGCGACCGCACGATCTGATCAGCGGGAAACAGATCGCGGGAAGTTGGGGCGGACGGGTTCAGCCCGATAAAGATATTCCGCGCTTTCATGCGCTGTTCTCCAAGGCGGCGGTGCCACTCGCATCGTTGCTTACAAAACGCTATTCATTGGAAGAGATCAACCAGGCGCTGCAGGATTTGGAATCCGGACAAGTATTTCGCCCGCTGATCGTCATGAACCACGAAGGTTGAAGGAAAAGGCCGGCGTTGCCAACGCCTGTATCACAGGAAAGTCGCTATGGTAAAACCACAGGTTGTATTTGTATCTGGTAACTTCAATATTTTGCATCCCGGGCACTTGCGTCTGCTCCGCTTTGCGCGCGAACTGGGTGACCGATTGATTGTCGGCGTCAATAGTGATCGCGTTGGCGGGGTGGCCGTGCATGTGCCACAAGCGATGCGGCTGGAAGGTGTCAGTTGCAATAACTGGGTTAGTGAAGCATTTCTGGTGGACGAACCCATAGAGCAGGTATTGTCGCGTCTGCGCCCGGATATCGTCGTTAAAGGAAAAGAGTTTGAGTCAGAGCTGAATCCTGAAACTGAAATTCTGAATCAGTACGGCGGAAAATTGGTTTTCAGTTCGGGCGAGGTGGCGTTCTCGTCTTTGGATCTGATTCGAAAAAGCCTGTCGGATACCGCCGCCGCGCCGTTACAGTTTCCACGCTCGTTCGCACAACGTCATGATGTTCAGTTCGATGCCCTGGGATCCATCGTGGAGCGGTTCTCCGGAGTTAAAGTTTGCGTGGTGGGTGACCTGATCATCGACGAGTACATCACCTGCGATCCATTGGGCATGTCGCAGGAAGACCCTACTATTGTGGTAACGCCCATCGATACGCGGCGTTTTGTCGGTGGCGCCGGTATCGTGGCGGCCCATGCGGCGGGAATGGGGGCGTCTGTCAGTCTGGTGACGGTTACAGGTAATGACCCAACGCGCACGTACGCCGCGGAAGCGCTTTCCGGGTTTGGTGTCGATGCCCGCTTGCTGCTCGACGAGAGTCGCCCGACTACATTGAAACAGCGTTACCGCGCTCAAAGCAAAACGTTGCTACGGGTCAGCCATTTGCATCAAGGATCGGTCGGGCGTTTACTGCAGGAAAAACTGGTGGAGCAGGTTGTGGCCTGCCTAGAAAGGTGTGATCTGCTGGTGTTCTCAGACTTCAATTACGGTTGTTTGCCACAGCCGGTGGTCGATCGAATTATCACATACGGTCGTCAGCGCAAGCTGATCATGATTGCCGACAGTCAATGCTCCTCCCAGGTTGGCGATGTTAGCCGGTTTCAGCATATGGATTTGCTGTCGGCAACGGAAAGAGAAGCCCGCATCAGCCTGCGGAATCAAGAGGACGGTCTAGTAATCATGGCAGAACGTTTGCGCACGGTCGCATCGGCGCAAAATGTCATGTTGAAGCTGGGCGCTGAAGGTGTTTTGCTGCAAATGCAGGATACGGACAAAGCGCCGAGAACCGACCGCTTGCCGGCGCTGAATACTGCGCCTGTCGATGTGGCTGGCGCTGGCGATTCGATGCTGATTGCCGCAGGGTTGGCATTAGCCGCAAAGGCATCACCTTGGCAGGCAGCGGCGCTGGGAACCGTTGCGGCAGCATTGCAGGTTGGGCGATTAGGAAATCAGCCACTGGGCCGCACCGAATTGATAACGACGCTGCGTTCAAGAGTTGTCAGTCTTTAAGTAATAGCCTCCAAGAAATTGCCTCTAAATAAAGTGGGGAAGCACGTGACCCGGGAAAAATTGAAGGAAATTGTTGAAGCCATCCGCAAGCAAACACCGCGTGGCTGGATTTTGATGTCACCCAACTCCATCGGCGAGGTGCTGATCACCTGCGCCTTTGCGCGCAGCCTGATCGTCACCACGGGATATCCCGTTACGCTGTGTGTCAGGCCAGAACATGCAGCATTGGTCGAAACTTTGTATCCCAATCGTTTTAGCGCAGTGTTGCAACTTGGCCAGGAAGTGATGCGGGCTTTTTCAACCAGCGGCCTGATTCCCCCAGATTTCTTTGATATTGATTTTCCCATTAACTTGTCCCCCATGCAGCACGGCGGTAATGATCGTTTGCTGCAATTTCACAGCCTGATTTACAAACGCGGTGGCCGTAGTGGCATGACGCTAACCGATGTATGGCGTCACATGCTGCATCTGGATTGGGATGCTCCCATGGAAACACCTTGCATGGACTACTTCATGCAAGACAAACCATTCCTGGACCAATTGGGTGTCGCCGGAGCCGATTACACGCTGTTTCAGATTGGGAACAACACGAATAAGCCGTTGCCAGCCTCTTTCTGGGCCTCTATGGAACAGATGGCGCTGGAGCGGAATCTGAAAGTGTTGGTCAACCTCAACGGTTCAATGTTGGTGGAAAAAGGGCTTAATTTTGAACGGGCGCAGATCTGTCGCCTGGGTATTCTGGAAGCGCTGTATGTGTCTTATCGCTCAAGTTCGGTGGTGGGCGGCAACAACGGTCTGGCGTTGTCGACGGCATTTCTGGAATACGATGAAAATGCGCCGGTAGTGAATGTGATTACCACGAACATGTATTGCAAACATTATCACCTGTTAGCCCAGGAATGGGAAAACGCTTTCGTACCCTATGATGGAATACCCTCGATTGCCGCCGGAGCGCCGGAACTGATTTCGACCTCGGCACGGGTGAACGAATGGCATGTTGCTACTGGTTTGTCTGATGACACCTATCACCATGTTGCAAACGATATCGCGAACGAAAACCGGGATTCAGAATTTTTCTTCTCGTTACCACCCTGTACCGGTGATTCGCCGATTCCCCATACGGTCAGCTTTGTAAAACTCTGATGAAAATTGCTTTTCTGGATCGTGACGGTGTTATCAATAGAAACGTCGGGTATCTGTACCAGATTAGCGAATTTGTATTCGAGTCTGGCGCAGTCGAAGGATTGCGTCGCTTGGTCGCGTTGGGGTATTCAATCGTGATCATTACCAACCAATCCGGCATGGCCAGAGGTTATTATACCCAGCTGGACTACGAGCGGCTGACGCATTGGATGCAAGGTGAATTGACTCAGTTGGGCATTCCAGTGCTGGATATCCTGTACTGTCCTCACCATCCATCCGGGGTTGTGGCTGAATATGCCATCGAATGCGATTGTCGAAAGCCAAAACCAGGCATGATCGAACAGACGCTGGAGCGGTTCGCAGTGGCGCGTAACGAATGTATTTTGGTGGGGGACAATCTGACCGATATCGAAGCGGGAAGGGCGGCGGGCATTTCGCAGTTGTTCTGGGTTGTGCCGGATGGTGATGTTCGACTGGCTGAGCAATTGGGTTGTAAACGGATGGACAATCTGAATGAAGTATCCCTGTACCTTGCCGATCTTAAAGCGGACACCGAATAGGCTCGAGCTCAGCCGCTGGAATGACGGCGATTCTCATCCAATATCCGTTGCAGATATTTACCGTAACCGCTTTTCTGCAGGGGTGAAATCAATCGCTCCAACTGCTCATCATCGATAAAGCCCATCAGGTAACTGATTTCTTCCGGGCAACATATTTTCAGCGACTGCCGGTCTTCGATCAGTTTGATGAAATTGGCGGC
>DATLII010000281.1:0-3094 GCA_035539495.1 Dongiaceae bacterium | reverse complement strand
CCATGCCGCGGGCCAGCGATATCTGCATGGTTTTGGTTACGCCGTAGTGGATCATCTCCGCCGGTACGTCGAAGCCGGATTCGCTGGCGATGAACAGCACGCGGCCCCAATTCCGTTCCAGTAGCTGCGGCAGATAGAACCGCGACAGCCGTACGCCGCTCATGAAATTGGTGTCGATGAAGTGCTGCCAGTCGGCGTCGCTGATATCGCCGAAGGGCTTGGGCTCGTAAATGCCCAGGTTGTTGATCAGGATGTCGACCTGCGGAAATTGTTGGGTGAGCCGTTCTGCTTCGGAGGGCACGGCCAGGTCGCCGGCAAAGCCTTGCAGTTGCGCGGTCGGTATTTCCTGGCGAATGCGGGCGATGGCCTCGTCCACCCGGGCCTGGGTGCGGCCGGTGATGATGACCTCGGCGCCTTCTCGGGCCAGCGTGCGGGCAATGGCGAAGCCGATGCCCAGAGTGGAGCCGGTAACCAGAGCGCGTTTGTTCTTCAGTTGTAGATCCATGGCGTTCACCTCGTGAGGTTGTGAGTTGCAGTTGTAGGTAGCTGGATGCGTTGAGAAAAGAATGGACTATTGCCTGATTTTTGAAAATAGCCTAAAAAGGTAATGCACTTGTAATGGAAATTTGAAAATGGAAACGCTTTCCGACAGTTTTTCGTTGCTGGACCTGGAATTGTTTGTGCGGGCCGCCCAGGCCGGCAACCTGTCCCAGGCAGCAAGGGAGTTGAGCCTGCAGCCCGCCACCGCCAGTGCCAGCCTGAAGCGGTTGGAGCAGAAGCTGGCCGCCCGGTTAATGGTGCGCTCCACCCGGTCGCTGCGGCTGACACCGGCGGGGGAGGCCTTCCTGACCCGTGCCCGGCAGGCATTGGAGACGTTGCGTGAAGCCCGCGACGGTATTCATGGCAGCCACGGCGAATTGCGGGGGAATCTGCGCATTGCCGCGCCGTCGGATTTTGGCCGCAATATTCTGCGCGGTTGGCTGGATGCGTTTCAGGATCAGCATCCGCAGCTGGATGTGATGTTGATGCTGTCGGATCGGCTGACGGATTTTTATCGCGAATCCGTGGATTTCGCGCTGCGGTATGGCGTGCCGAGTGATTCGGCGCTGATCGTCAAACCGCTACTAACCCGGGTGCGACGCGTATTGGTGGCGTCGCCCACCTATCTGCGCGAACACGGCACACCGCAGACACCACAAGCATTAGCGGACCACGCTGCGTTGGCCTGGGTGAACCGTCGCAGTGCCGCTGAAACCCAGGTGCATGATCTGTGGAGTTTTACGCGAGGCGATGAAACGCAGCAGGTGTCGGTGCGAGTGCGCCGTGCCTGTGATGATGGTGCAGTGGTGCACGATTGGGCGGTGGCGGGTTTCGGCATTGCCTATAAGGCCGAGCTGGATGTGAAGGCAGATATTGCGGCCGGGCGCCTGGTGCAATTGCTGCCCGAGTGGGAGGGCGATCTATTGCCGCTGAATCTGGTGATGGCGTTTCGTGAATACCAGCCACCGGCGGTGCGACTGGCGCTGCAATTTCTGACGGAGCGGGCGGCAGCATTGGCCTGACAGCGATGCTACCATGAAGCCTTCTTTTTCTTCGGCGTGATGTAGGAACCTCATTGTCATGGCCAACAAATTTGTCGATGCCAATTACCGTTATATCGCTGCTTACCAAGAGGTGAATGCCAGAATCAGTCAGCGCCAGCAGGCATTGGCGTTGTACCTGACCTTGGTGGTGAGCTTGCTGGCGGCGTTGGTGGCATTGCGTCCAGCACCCGGTGGTGCGATGGCGCCGGTGGAATGGTTGATCGTGGGTTTTCCGGTGGCGTCGTTTGCGCTGGCGCTGATGAATTACACGTCTGAACGGGCGATATCTAATCTGCGCACTTTTTTGTCGGGTCTGGAGCGACTTGAAAACGCGCATCTGGAATTGCCCAGTTACAACACCGAACCGCGCTGGTCATCCGCTGCCAATAAAGCGCGCCGCTACCGCGATCTGGCCACCTGTTTGTTCGTGATCGCGGGCAACGCCATGGGTTTGGGCGCGGCATGGAAAATTTATCCGGATCGTTTGGCTGAATACGCCTGGTTCATGTGGGGCAGTGTGACTCTGGCCGTCGGGTCGATATTGGTGCTGCTGATCACGCAGCGTTTCAGCTATCGGCCTGCGACAGGTTGAAATGGAAATCGACGTTGCGGATTGAGCTGAAACGGAAGCAGGGAGGCAACTCACGATGAATCTCGAAGGCGGCTGCTTGTGCGGCCATTTACGCTACCTGATCAGCGCCGAACCGATCGACGCGGGTTTCTGCCATTGCCGGATGTGTCAGCGTTCCAGCGGCGCGCCGGTGCTGGCCTGGTTGACATTGTCGGTGGCTGATTTTCGTTATTCGCAGGGCCGACCGGCGATATTTCATTCCAGTGCGCAATATCAACGTGAATTCTGCCCTCAATGTGGAACCCAGCTTGCGTTTCGCGCCATTGCCAACGCCAAGACTGTGGATGTCACGCTCGGTTCCCTGGATGATACGGCGAGTGTCACACCTCAATATCACATCTGGTGTGACAGCAAGGTGAGCTGGCTGCATTTGGATGACGGTCTGCCCACATTCTCGAATGCAGGGCCGGATGCAGGGCCTGACGCGCGCTGAACCGCTTTGCCTGAGCTGCTGCTTTCCAGTACGCTGGGCTTTCACAGCAACACTGCGATCTGTCCCTGATTTTCTATTTAAAGCGGAGCACGTTACCCTTCATGACCCGATTTCTGTTTTGCTTCAGCCTTACCGCCGCCCTGTTGACCAGCGGATGCGCTATTCATGATGCCCGCCATGAACAATGTGCTCGCCCCGATTTTCTGAGCTGCCTGGACGTGAAATACGAGCAGTGCGACAACATGTTCGATAAAGGATTGACGGAATGCCGGGCCAAGATGGAAGCCAACACTGTATTCGCCACCATGCCGGATAATATGAAAGAGAGTTACACCAACCGCTGCGTGCTGGATTCGATGGTAACGCAGTCGGGCAAGGAATCGGACGAAGTGAAAAATTGCATCAGATGGTAATGCTCAGATAAGGAGACACGCTCATGCCCCATCC
>DATLII010000280.1:0-3316 GCA_035539495.1 Dongiaceae bacterium | reverse complement strand
GGGCGCAACGAGCGCCAACAGCCAAAATGCGCACAACAGCCGGAGCATTTGCATGTTCAGTTCCATCTTCCCCATCGCGCTTGGCCAACAAAAAACCGCGCCGCAGAGTTGGTTTCCAGCTCTAGGGCGCGGTTCGACGGGGCCTGTTTACTTGGCCCGCTGCAGGCTGTTTTTATTGAAATCGGCGTCGGTCAGACCGGTTTTGAACGCCAGGTTGTTCTGCTTGAGGATGGTGCTACGGCCAGTCTGTAGGTTCACCATTTCCATCTCCGCCGGGCGCCAGAATTTCTCCAGGTACAGATTGAAATTCTTGGCTACCAGGGTTTTCAGGTGGCTATTCTTACGGTCGTAAAAATCCGCCTTGAGCGTGCGATAGTGCTGCTTGTCGACCCAGGTGATGATTTTGGTATAGCCGGAATTTTTGTCCTTGGGATAGCTCTCCACTACAAAGCAATCCTGACCTTCGTATTGCTCATCGCGCACATATTTGTAGGTGTACTCTTCCAGCGCTTGACCACCGATGTCCTCGAAGGAAAATTCACTGCCCATGAAGGGGCCGGATTTTTTGCTGGAGGCGATTTTCTTGACCCGCTTCAGCGCCGGCAGATATAGCCACTGATCATCGTCACGCTCATCATGCTGGAACGTGAGCAGCGCGGTGCCTTTCTGATCCTTGGGTGACTGGAATACCATCAAGGTCTTGTCGCCCTCGCCTTTCGGACCTTCCAGAGCTTGCACCTTCATTTCCCGCTCGCTGGTGTTTTCCTTCTTGTTCTTCAGGATCATCAGCATGTCGCCCTGGTTGTCACCAAAGCCTTCGTTGCGATGCTCCGCTTCGGCAAAAATCGCATGGCCTTTTTCTTCAGGTGTTTCAGCACTGGCGGGGACTGTAACGGCGGCAAGAACGCCGCCCATCACAGGCAGCATGAGCAAAGGAAGGCGCTGGCGGAAAAGGCGCTTGAATGAGGTCATGTTGAAGCAGGTCCTTGTTATCGTTGACTGGCGGTGCATCGGCTTGGGCATCATAGCACCGGCATCGGTTCCCACATTGGCCCAAAGTACTAATTGCTACCGATACAACTTTGATTGTCCATTCAGCCGCTTACGCGACCAATGGGCGGCGCGAGAACGGATGCCGAGTATATAAAGGATTGGCTTAATTCGACAATTATCGAAGTGTAACCATCCTAACCCCTTATGTTTCATATCTAACGCCAATTACCCAGGGCTGATAGGACTTCCGCCTCATTTTGTCGTGAAATCACAACGCGCCATAGATTACCTTTACGTAAACGTAAACCTGAGTCGCCAAATAATCCGCCAACGGCGGAAATCCAATCATGAGTAAGACTTACAGCATTACCGAGTTATCCCGGGAATTCGACATCACCACCCGCACCATCCGCTTTTACGAAGATGAGGGGTTGTTGGCTCCTCGTCGGGAAGGCCAGAAGCGGATTTACAGTCCCAAGGACCGGGTGCTGCTGAAGCTGATCCTGCGGGGTAAACGCCTGGGCTTCACCCTGGCGGAGAGTCGCAAACTATTCGAGATGTACGACCCGGCTTCCGGCAACCGTCAGCAGCTTCAGACTATGCTCGATACGCTGGATGACAAGGAAGCATTGCTGAATCAACAGCTCAATGACATCCACGTAATGAAAATCGAATTGCAGGAAGCCCGTGAACGCTGTCAGGCGGCAATGAACGGTATCAAACTTTCTAGCACCGACGCCGAAACTGGCGACAGAACTGAGGAATAAACCATGTCTCTGCCCTATCCCTCCCTTAATTTCGATCTGGGCGAAACCATCGACATGCTGCGCGACAGCGTGCACCAATTTGCGCAGAAGGAAATCGCTCCCCGTGCTGCGGCCATCGACCGGGACAATAATTTTCCCGCAGACCTGTGGCTCAAATTTGGTGAACTGGGGCTGCTGGGTGTGACGGTGTCTGAGCAATACGGCGGCGCCAATCTGGGCTACCTCGCTCACGTTATCGCGATGGAAGAAATCAGCCGCGCCTCGGCGGCGGTTGCGTTGAGTTACGGGGCTCATTCCAATCTGTGCGTTAACCAGATCTTTCGCAACGGTAACGAACAGCAAAAAACCAAGTATCTGCCAAAGCTGGTCAGTGGTGAGCATGTGGGCGCGCTGGCCATGAGCGAGCCTGGCGCCGGGTCAGATGTCGTAAGCATGAAGTTAACGGCACGCAAACAAGGTGACCGCTACATTCTGAACGGCAACAAGATGTGGATCACCAATGGCCCCGATGCGAATACTTACGTCATTTATGCCAAGACCGAGCCGGATCGCGGCCCAAAAGGCATTACCGCATTTATTGTGGAGCGGGATTTCCCAGGCTTTGCGCGCGCACAAAAGCTGGACAAACTCGGCATGCGCGGATCCAACACCTGCGAACTGGTATTCACCGACTGCGAAGTGCCGGAAGAAAATATTCTTGGCAAGCTAAACGAAGGTGTAAAAGTATTAATGAGCGGTCTGGATTATGAGCGCGTAGTGCTGTCTGGCGGCCCTACCGGCATCATGCTGGCCTGTCTCGACGCGGTAGTACCCTACGTACACGACCGCAAACAGTTCGGCCAGTCCATCGGCGAATTCCAGCTGATGCAAGCCAAACTCGCCGATATGTACACCATCACCAATGCCAGCCGCGCCTATCTGTACGCGGTAGCAAAAGCCTGCGACCGCAGCGAAACCTCACGTAAAGACGCAGCCGCTGTGATTCTGTACACCGCAGAAAACGCCACAAAATGCGCGCTAGAAGCCATTCAGGCTTTGGGTGGCAACGGCTACATCAACGACTACCCCACCGGTCGTCTATTGCGGGATGCCAAGCTGTATGAAATTGGCGCCGGCACGTCGGAAATCCGCCGCATGCTGATCGGCCGCGAACTATTCAACGAAACCTGCTGAGACCTGATCCAATGCCTGTTTTGTCCACTACAGTCAATCCGCAGTCCGAGCTTTTTCACGCCAATAAACAGCGCATGGAAACACTGGTCAGCGAACTTCAAAATATTGTTGCACGCGTCCAACAAGGCGGCGGCGCCGATGCCCAGGCCAAACATCTGTCGCGGGGCAAGTTGTTGCCGCGGGAGCGCGTGATGCGATTGCTGGACCGCAACACAGCGTTCCTGGAAATCGGCCAGCTGGCGGCGCTGAATGTATATGATGAAGACGTGCCCTGTGCGGGCCTGATTGCCGGTATCGGCCGAGTGGCGGGCATCGAGTGCATGATCATTGCCAACGACGCTACCGTGAAAGGCGGTACCTACTATCCACTGACAGTGAAAAAG
>DATLII010000279.1:0-5497 GCA_035539495.1 Dongiaceae bacterium | reverse complement strand
GGGTGGGCAGGTCCAGATACAACATCAGGTTCTTGCCGGATTCCGGATTGGTGTTTTCCAGCACCCGGGTGACGCGGCCGCGGGCGTCGGTTTCGATGGTGCGGAAACCCACGGTGCCGTGCAGTACGTCTTCGTAATAGGCCTCGATGCCGGTTTTGCCCACGTGTTCGGTGGCGCTGTAGTTGGTGACATCCAGGGTTTTCAGTTCTTTCTCGTTGATGCGGCCCACGTAGCCCACGGTATGTGCCAGGGTCTCCATCCATGGATAATGCCGCACCAGTGACACGTCCAACGTCACACCCGGCAGACTGTGCTGGTTCACCGCGATGATCGCGATTTCCTCTTCAGTCAGTTTGAACTTGAGCGCAACGGGAGTGAACGGCCGCTGGCGTTGCTCCAGCCGTTTGTGAAAGCGGTCGACCTGGGATTCGTCCAGCGGAATCAGTTTGCTGATGCGTTCGATGGTGGCATCAATGTCCGGGCATTTTTCCTTGATGATGCTGAGCGCATAGCTGGGCCGGTTGTCCGCCAGCAGGGTACCGTTGCGGTCCATGATCAAGCCGCGATTGGGCCCGATCGGCTCCACCGTGATGCGGTTGTCGTCCGACATCGTGCGGTATTTGTCGTAATGAATCACCTGCAGCCAAACCATGCGCGCGATCAGGCACACCATCAGCAGCACGACGAACGCCAAACCGACGACGCTGCGGCGGGCGAACACGCGGGTCTCGCGGTAGTGATCCTTGAGGGTAATCGGTTTGGGCATGGGTTACCGGTGGTAGGGATGGCCCTTGAGAATGGACCACGCCCGGTACAATTGTTCCGCAATCAGGACTCGGACCAGCGGGTGAGGCAGAGTGAGGTCCGATAGCGACCAGCTTTCCCGCGCCGCCGCGCGGCACTGGGGCGCCAGCCCTTCCGGCCCGCCAATCAACAGCGCCACATGGTTACCCTGTTGCAGTCGTTTTTCAAGCTGCTGCGCCAGTTTTTCCGTGCTGAGACGCTGGCCTTGCACATCCAGCGTGATGACATGATCACCCGGGTGTATCGCCGCCAGCATCAGCTCGCCTTCCTTGTCGGTGATGCGATCCAGATCGGCGTTTTTGCCGCGTTTGCCGGCGGGGATTTCCACCAGCTCCAGGGTCAGATCCTGGGTCAGGCGCTTGCGATATTCCGCGAAACCTTCGTTCACCCAATCCGGCATTTTGGTGCCTACAGCGATCAACCGCACACGCATCGCGAATTATTCCAGCGCCGAATCCGGACTCATGCTCCAGAGTTTTTCCAGATCATAGAAGCGACGGGTATCCGGCAGCATGATGTGCACGATGATGTCGCCCAGATCCACCAGCACCCACTCGGCGGCGTCCTCGCCTTCCGTGCCTAGAATCGTGTGGCCGTTTTCCTTCACCCGTTCGCGCACGCGATCGGCGACGGATTTGACGTGGCGGTTGGACGTGCCGCTGGCGACGATCATCAGGTCGGCGACACTGGTGAGGGGTTTGACGTCCAGCACCACGATGTCTTTGGCTTTCATGTCGTCGAGGGCGTCGAGCACGGTGTGTTTGAGCGAGTTCAGATCAGTCATTGGTGGTGTCTGCATTCCTGTAGAGAGAAGAGTTGTCTTGGTTAAGGTCGTCACGGTAGAGTTCATGATGTTCAATATAGGCTCTGACGCTGTCGGGCAGCAAAAAGCGTGGTGAAATTCCCTGCGCCATCTGCCGGCGCAACTGGGTGGCGGAGATGTCGAGGGCGGTGGTGTCGAACAGGCTGATATTGCCTGCCTTTTTTTGCAGCAGTTGGGCAGCGGGCACTTTGCGTTGCGCCAGCAGCCGGCCTTCGATTGTTTCGGGCGCCGGTAATTCTGCGCCGGGTCGTTGAGCCAGACCCAGGTGTGCCAGTTCCAGGATTTTCTCCCATTGATGCCAACTGCTGAACTGGTTGAATGAATCCATGCCCAGGATGAAGACAAGGGCGGTGTCGTCATTCAATTGTTCGCGCAGATGCGCCAGGGTGTGCACGCTGTAGGAGGGTTGGTCGCGGCGGATTTCCCAGTCGTCCACCTGAAATCCCGGCACGTTTTCGCATGCCAGTTGCGTCATGGTGAGACGGTGTTGTGCGCTGCTGCGCGGATGTTCCCGATGTGTCGGCAAATGGCAGGGGACCAGACGTAATTGGCTCAGCTGCAGATGCGACTGCGCCTCCCAGCCCAGCCGCAGGTGACCGTTGTGAATCGGGTCGAAGGTTCCGCCGAGAACGCCGACAGCGTTAACCGCGGACGTGGCCATCACCCAGCACGATGTATTTCTGCGAGGTCAGCCCTTCCAGCCCCACCGGACCGCGTGCGTGGATCTTGTCGGTGGAAATGCCGATTTCCGCACCCAAGCCGTACTCGAAGCCATCCGCAAAACGGGTGGATGCGTTCACCATCACCGAGGCGGAATCCACTTCGGTGAGGAAGCGCCGTGCCAGTGTGTAATTCTCGGTGACGATCGCATCGGTGTGTTGCGAGCTGTAGGTGTTGATGTGGTCGATGGCGGCGTCCAGCGAATCAACGATACGGATCGACAGAATCGGCGCCAGGTACTCTGTGCGCCAGTCTTCTTCCGTCGCCGGTTTGCAGGCGATCAGCTTTTGCGTGCGTTCGCAGCCGCGCAGTTCGACGCCTTTGGCGGTGTACTGATCCGCCAGCGTGGGCAGCACTTTTTCGGCGACGGCTGCATGCACCAGCAGGGTTTCCATGGTGTTGCAGGTGCCGTAGCGGTGAGTCTTGGCGTTCATGGCGATGACAATGGCTTTATCCAGATCCGCTTCGGCATCGATATAAACGTGGCAGATGCCGTCCAGGTGTTTGATCACCGGCACGCGGGCATCGCGGCTGATACGTTCGATCAAACCCTTGCCACCGCGCGGTACGATCACGTCCACGTATTGCGGCATGGCGATCAGCTCGCCCACCGCGGCGCGGTCAGTGGTTTCCACGACCTGCACGGCGGTTTCCGGCAGGCCAGCGGCTTTCAGTCCGGTGGAGATGCAGGTGGCGATGGCCTGGTTGCTGTGAATGGCTTCCGAACCGCCCCGCAGCAGGGTGGCATTACCGGATTTCAGACACAGGCTGGCGGCTTCCACCGTCACGTTGGGGCGGGATTCGTAAATGATGCCGATGACGCCCAGGGGAACGCGCATCTTGCCCACTTGAATGCCGCTGGGGCGGTAGTTCAGGCCGGTGATTTCGCCGACGGGATCGGGCAGGGCGGCCACCTGGTTAAGGCCTTCGATCATGCCGTCGATGCGGGCGGGGTTCAGTTCCAGGCGGTCCAACAGGGCAGCGTCCAGGCCATTGCTGCGGCCATTGGCCATGTCTTTGGCGTTGGCGGCCAGCAGTTCGGCGCGGCTGGCTTCGATGGCGCTGGCAATCGCCAGCAGGGCGCGGTTCTTCACGCCGGTATTGGCACGGGCCATCTGGCGGGAGGCGGCACGGGCCTGCTGACCCAATTGGGCCATATAGGCTCTGATGTCCAATTTGATGGCGTCCAGTTTCACGTCCACGGAGCGGAACCTTTCAAATGCAAAGGGGGAATCACCGGATTATACCGGTATGCCCCTTTTGGGTCACGCCCGCGCCCTTAGTGGTTACGGGGCTCAGTGGGTATGGCGTCAGTGAGTATGAGATTGGCGGATGCGCTCGAGCGCGCCGTCCTTCGCTAAGTGGAGGAATTTGTCCACCAGATGGGGATCGAGCTGGCGCCCGGACAGCCGTTGCAATTCGTTGCAGGATGCCTCTTCCGGCCAGGATTCCTTGTAGGGTCGCTGTGAACGCAGCGCGTCATACACATCCACAACCGCAACAATACGAGCGCTCAACGGAATCTGGTCACCGGCCACGCCGAAGGGGTAACCGGTGCCGTCATAGCGCTCATGGTGCGCCACGGCGATGTCGGCTGCGTGGTGGAAGAAGGGTTTGGTGCCCAGGATGTCGCGCCCCTTCACCGGATGAGTGCGCATGATTTCCCATTCGGCGGGGGTGAGCGGGCCGGGCTTGGTCAGGATGGCGTCGGGAATGGCGATCTTGCCCACGTCGTGCATCATGCTGCTGTAGCCGAATTCCCGTGCCGTTCGTTCGTCCAACCCCAAGTGGCGGGAGAAGGTTTCCACTGAGTCACGCACGCGCTGAATATGGTTGGCCGTTTCCATGTCTTTCAGATCACAGGCCACAGCCAGTTTGTAGATCGCTTCCACGTTGGCGTCGAACAATTCCTGGGTGCGCGTTTCCACTTTGTCTTCCAGTGCGGCGCTCAGCTCGATCAGCTCCTGGTTCAGGCGAAATTGCTCCCGGCTGAAATGGCGGCTGCGTAAATGCGCTTTTGCCCGCGCACGCAATTCTTCTTCGCGAAACGGTTTTTGAATGTAGTCATTGACGCCCTGGTTGAGCAGATCCAGCAGCACCGGTTTTTCCTGTTCGGTGGAAATCACGATGATGGGAATTTGATCGTACTGATGATGGGCGCGAATCAGATTGCACAACTCGCGACCATCCATGCCCGGCATGTACAGGTCGATGATGATCAGATCGATATCGTTATTGCGCTGTAATGCTTTCCAGGCGGTTTGGCCGTCACCGTAGAGCAGCACCGAACAGTCCGGCCCGGTCAGCGATTGTTCATAGAATTGCTGCAGCGACAGGCTGTCTTCCGCCACCAGGATTTGGTAATGCTCGCTGCCCACGCGATGATGCAGCGGAGTGGTTTGATGATCGAACAGCACGGCGAACAGTCGCTCCTGCAAATAAGTGGCGGAGGGCAGGCGGGGAATCAAATCGATGGCGCCGGCGGCGTGGGCGCGTTGACGTTGTTCACTGGTGGGACTGTCGCTGGTGAGCAGTACCGGGATCATCAAGGTGCGTTCGTTACGCTTTAGCTGTTGGCACAAGCGGTAGCCATCGTCATGGCCGAAGCGATTGTTGAGAATGATCAGCGCCGGGTTGGTGGACAGCGCCACGCTACGCAGAGATTGCGGAGAGTCGCAGGCCAGCAACCGCACGGGGAGGTTGCCGAGATAGCGGTTATAAAGCGCGCACAAGTGCGGATCGTTGTCGCACAACAGCACGGTTTTGATGTCATCCATGAAGATCAACCTGTGGAGCAGAATATGCCACGGCTATGCAGGAGTCCTACAGGACTTCCTGCTCCCAGGCTAACTATAGTCGATTGTCGGGGGCTGTCAGGGGGCACGGACGTGCCCCTTAGAACGAATTGGCTATTTAGAACCAGGCGGATATGAAAATGCGGGTAACGGTGGCGTCGAAACCGTAGGACGGTTCGGTGCCGGCGGGAACACCTTGCACGCGCAGGTCGCTGAAGTTTGCGTAATCAAACTCCATGAAGTCGACCGCCACGTTAGCCGAGGCTTTGTCCACCCAGGCGGCCCAAGTGGGTTTGAACTCGTAGCTCAGGGCGATACCGAAATTGTTCGATGTGAACTGACTCAGCTCCTTGTC
>DATLII010000278.1:0-7597 GCA_035539495.1 Dongiaceae bacterium | reverse complement strand
GGCCAGCGCTCGCATGGGCGTGCCCACCCTGTTGTTGACCCACAACGTCGAGACTCTGGGGCAGATGTCCTGTAACCCCGCTATCGGCGGTATCGGCAAGAGTCACCTGGTGAAAGAAATCGATGCCCTTGATGGTGTCATGGCCCGTGGTGCCGACAAGGCCGGCATCCAGTGGCGCATTTTGAATTCCCGCAAAGGCCCTGCAGTGCGCGCCACTCGCGCTCAGGCCGACCGCATTCTGTATAAAGCCGCGATCCGTGATCTGTTGGAAAACCAGCCCAATCTGGATATCTACCAGCAGGCGGCGGATGACCTGATCATTCAAGGTGAAACCGTCCAGGGCGTCGTTACCAATATGGGCGTGCGTTTTTATTCGCGCGCAGTGGTGCTGACTGCTGGCACATTCCTCGGCGGCAAAATCCATATCGGTTTGGACAACACCAGCGGCGGCCGCGCCGGCGACCCGCCGTCGATTGCGCTGGCCCATCGTTTACGCGAACTACCGTTCAATGTGAACCGTTTGAAAACTGGCACGCCGCCGCGTATCGACGGCAAGACTGTGGATTTCTCGGTGATGACACCGCAACCCGGCGACACCCCGATCCCCGTGATGTCCTATATGGGGTCCGCGGCGGAACATCCGCGCCAGGTGAATTGCTACATCACCCACACCAACGAAAAAACCCACGACATCATTCGTGGCGGTCTGGATCGTTCGCCCATGTACACCGGCGTGATCGAAGGTATTGGTCCGCGTTATTGCCCATCGATCGAAGACAAAATTCACCGCTTCGCGGAAAAAAACTCGCATCAGGTGTTTATCGAGCCGGAAGGTCTCACCACGCACGAGTTATATCCTAACGGCATTTCCACCAGCCTGCCGTTCGACGTGCAATTGGAATTGGTGCATTCGATTCGCGGCATGGAGAACGCGCACATCACGCGTCCCGGTTACGCCATCGAATATGATTTCTTCGATCCTCGCGATCTGAAATACACCTTGGAAACCAAATTCATCGGCGGCCTGTTCTTCGCCGGCCAGATCAACGGCACAACCGGTTATGAAGAAGCGGGTGCGCAAGGTTTGCTGGCAGGTCTGAATGCCGGCCTGCGCGCGCAGGACAAAGACGGCTGGTATCCGAATCGTGATGAAGCTTATCTGGGCGTTCTGGTAGACGATCTGATCAGCCTCGGCACCAAAGAACCGTACCGCATGTTCACCAGCCGTGCCGAACATCGGTTACTGCTGCGCGAAGACAATGCCGATATGCGCCTGACCGAAAAAGGTCGCGAACTGGGCATGGTTAGCGACGAACGCTGGAATGCCTTCTGCACCAAGCGCGAAGCCATCGAACAGGAAACTCAGCGTCTGCGTAATACCTGGATTCTGCCGCAATCAGATGTGGCGCAAAAACTGAATCCGCAATTGGAAAAGCCGCTGGCGCACGAATATTCGCTGATGGATCTGCTGCGTCGGCCGGAAATCGATTACGCGACGCTGGCGAACGTCAGCAACAGCGCGCCGGTGGATGCGGTGGTAGCCGAGCAGATCGATATCGCCGCCAAATATGAAGGCTACATTGTGCGGCAACAGGAAGAAGTGGAAAAACTGCGGCGCAGTGAAGCCACCAAAGTGCCGGCAGACTTCGATTACGATGCCGTGAAAAGTCTGTCCCACGAAGTGCGCAACAAATTAAAGCAAAGCCGGCCGGAAACCTTGGGTCAGGCTGGCCGTATTCCGGGCGTGACACCGGTGGCGATTTCTCTGCTGCTGATTCATTTGAAAAAGCGCGGCGCGCAACAGCAGAAATCAGCCTGAGCGAGGCGGCAGTGGCAGTGACGGATGCAGCGCGCAAATTGCTGGCGCAAGGTTGCGAACAATTGGGGTTGGCGCTGAATGATGCGCAGCAGCGCCAGTTGAATACATACCTTGACAGTCTGGTGAAGTGGAACAAGGCTTACAACCTCACCGCCATCCGTGATCCACAGGACATGGTGGTGAAACACTTGCTCGACAGCCTGGCTATTCATCGTGCAGTAAATGGCAGCACGATTCTCGATGTGGGCACGGGCCCTGGATTGCCCGGCATTCCCATGGCGATTTGCCGCCCCGATCAACACTGGACCCTGCTGGATAGCAACGGTAAAAAAACCCGCTTTCTGCTGCAAATGAAGCAGGAGCTGCAACTGAACCATCTCAACGTCATCAAAGATCGTATCGAGGCCGTGCCGGAAACCCAGCAGTTCGATTGCATCACCTGTCGCGCTTTTTCATCGCTGCAGGATTTCGTCGGACACTGCTTGCGCCTGCTCAAGCCCACTGGTTATCTTTTGGCTTTGAAGGGACAGATTCCCCAAGATGAAATCGCTGCTTTGGATGGCGGCGCGCTCGCGATCACAATCGAACCGATGGCCGTTCCCTTCCTGCACGAGGAACGGCACCTGATCTATATTCGTAATAAACACGCAGGATCACAGATATCCTGAGGAGCAATGGTGGTGGGCAAGGTATTGGCAGTGACCAACCAGAAAGGCGGTGTGGGCAAAACCACCACCTCGGTGAATCTGGCAGCTTCACTGGTGGCGACCAAACGCAAGGTTCTGCTGATTGATCTTGATCCCCAGGGCAATGCCACCATGGGCAGCGGCGTCAACAAACACGCACTGGAACATTCTGTATACGACGTGCTGGTAGACGAGTTGTCCGTGGCACAAGCGCGCGTTCCCACCTCCCCCGGTTTTGATTTGATCGCGGCCAATGCCGATCTCACCGCCGCCGAAGTGGAATTACTGGAACTGGATGAACGCGAGCAGCGCCTGAATCGTGCACTGTCCGCCGTGCGCAATGAATATGACTACATCCTGATCGACTGCCCGCCGTCTCTAAACATGCTGACGGTAAACGCGCTAGTCGCATCTGATTCTGTGCTGATTCCCATGCAGTGCGAATACTACGCACTGGAAGGTTTGACCGCGCTGCTCAACACCATCGAGAAAATCAAATCGGTGCTGAACCCTGCTCTGGAAATCGATGGCCTGCTGCGCACCATGTACGATCCGCGCATTGCGTTGGCTAACCAGGTGTCCAGTCAGCTGACCGATCATTTCGGCGACAAAGTGTATCGCACCATCATTCCCCGCAACGTGCGTTTGGCGGAAGCACCCAGTCACGGCTTGCCGGTACTCGAATATGACGCCAAGTCACGGGGTGCTGTCTGCTATCTGGCCTTGGCCGGTGAACTGATTCGCCGGGCTGAACAGAAAAAGCACGATCCTGTCGTGGAAACCCTGTCGGCCTGATTGCGCGGCCACGGGGGCCGCATATAATGTGGCTTCCCCCCTGCTGGCCCCCTCACACGACAATAAAGGCGAACCATGAGTGCCAAGAAGAAAGGTTTAGGTCGCGGACTTGATGCACTGCTGGCCAGCGCCTCTTTGCCGAAGAAGGAAGTGCCGACCGATCCCACTCAACCGGTACCCGCCAGCGAAACCCTGGATGGTGAACTGCGCCATCTGCCGATCGAATTCCTCCAGCGTGGCCGTTATCAACCCCGTCGTGACATGGATCCGCAAGCGCTGGAAGATCTGGCCGCGTCCATTAAAGCGCAGGGTGTGATGCAGCCGATCGTCGTGCGTCCCATCGGCGGCAAGCAATACGAAATCATTGCAGGCGAACGTCGTTGGCGCGCGAGCCAACTGGCCGGGCTCGACAAAGTGCCCTGCGTGATTCGCGATGTTCCGGATGAAGCGGCCATCGCCATGGCGCTGATCGAAAACATTCAGCGCGAAGACCTCAATCCCATCGAGGAAGCGGCCGCGCTGCAACGCTTGCAGGATGAATTTGAACTGACTCACCAGCAGGTGGCCGACGCAGTAGGCAAGTCCCGCACCACCGTTACCAATCTGCTGCGGCTAATGAGCTTGTCTGCAGAGGCGCGTAAGCTGGTGGAACACGGTGATCTGGAAATGGGTCACGCCCGCGCCATTTTGACTCTGGATGCACTCAAGCAGACAGAAGCCGCCCGCACGATTGCCGCGCGCGGATTGTCGGTGAGGCAGACCGAAGCGCTGGTGCGTCGACTGCAACAGGAACAGATCGCGGCAGGCGAAACCCGCCTCGATCCCGATATCCGGCAATTGCAGGACAGCCTGTCGGATAAACTGGGCGCGCCGGTGTTGATTCAGCATGGCGCCAAGGGCAAAGGCCGCTTGGTTATTCGCTACGCCAGCCTGGATGAGCTGGACGGCATTCTCGCCCACATCAAATAAAAAGCCTTTTTTCCCTGTGAAAACGGGCTATCAGGGCCCAGCCCGCGGGTTGCCTGACCCCTGGAAAGTCTCTATAATCGGCTCCGCCTTACGCAGGCTCCATCCTGCACTCAGCGATCGGCTGGCCCAAAAGGTACGGATCTCTGCTGAATGTTGGATTATCTGGAACATGGCTTTGACAAAACCTCGTGCGATCAACGATCGTCATCTCGCGTATTACGTGGTTGGTACCCAAGCCGCCGTCTCTGTTTTGCTCCCTATTTTGGTATGGATCGTCTTGGGAAAAGGCGCTGCCGTTGCGGCGCTGGCTGGGGGATGGATTGCCACGCTCGGTAATCTCTACTTCGCAATCCAGGCATTCCGATTTTCCGGTGCGCGGGCTTCCCGCGACATGGTGCGGGCATTCTATAGGGGCGAGGCGGGCAAATTTGTCATCGTCATGCTGCTGTTTATCGCCTCCTTTCGTCTTCTAGACGGCATTCGCGACACAGCACCGTATCTGTTTGCAGCCTTTTTTCTGGTGTATGGCATCGCCTGGGTGGCGCCGCTGATCCTGAGGCAAGGCAAGTAACGCCAATTTACACCTGCGCATTTTTTTAAGGGTACTGGGACATTCTATGGCAGCCGGAAGTTCTTCAGAGTACATCAAGCACCACTTGACCAACCTCGTGTATGGCCAGAAGGCCGACGGCACTTGGGGTTTGGCCCATGACGCCGCTGAAGCGGCCCAGATGGGTTTCTGGAAATTCCATGTGGATTCCCTGGGCTGGTCCTTCGGCTTGGGCATCCTGTTTTTGTTTTTGTTCCGCTCTGCAGCCAAGCGCGCCAGCACCGGCGTTCCCACCGGCTTTCAGAACTTTGTCGAGATCCTGGTGGATTTCGTCAACACCCAGGTGAAGGAAAACTTCCACGGCCGCAATCCGCTGATTGCACCGTTGGCGCTCACCATTTTCGTGTGGGTATTCCTGATGAACCTGATGGACCTGATCCCGGTGGATTTTGTCCCGTCTCTGTTCGCGCTGTTCGGCGTGCACTACATGAAAATCGTGCCGTCCACCGATCCCAATATCACGCTGGGCATGTCCTTCACCGTATTCGCCATGATCATCTTCTTCAGCATCAAGGTGAAAGGCATCGGCGGATTCGTCGGCGAGCTGACCCTGCATCCTTTCAGCAGCAACAATATTCTGGTCAAGATCCTGCTGATCCCAATCAACCTGTTTCTCGAAACCATCAACCTGATCGCCAAGCCCATCTCGCTCGGCCTGCGGTTGTTCGGCAACATGTACGCCGGCGAAATGATCTTCATCCTGATCGCGCTGCTGCCCTGGTTCCTGCAGTGGACGTTGTCGGTACCCTGGGCGATCTTCCACATTCTGGTCATCACCCTGCAGGCGTTCCTGTTCATGATTCTGACCATCGTGTACCTGAGCACCGCACACGAAGATCACTGATGGCGTAACCGTTTTTCATTCACCGTTAATTTTAATCAAGTCAAACTCCAGGAGATAACATGGAAACTGCATCTGCACTCGTATTGATCGCTGCTGCTCTGGTCATTGGTCTGGGCGCGCTGGGCACCGCGATCGGCTTCGGTCTGCTGGGCGGCCGCCTGTTGGAAGGCACTGCGCGTCAACCCGAACTGGCTCCTGTCCTGCAAGGCAAAATGTTCCTGATGGCCGGTCTGTTGGATGCGGTGCCGATGATCGGCGTAGGTATCGGCATGTACATGATCTTCGTTCTGGCCGCCTAAGAAATCGCTCAGAAAAAAGAACGCATTCTTTTTACGTTAACGAGCGAGAGGGTTTGGTATGGATATTAACGCTACCATCCTGGGTCAAGTAGTCGCCTTTGCCATCTTCGTATGGTTCTGCTTGAAGTTCGTATGGCCGCCCTTGATCAAGGCTATGCACGAACGGCAGGAAAAAATCGCCCACGGTCTGCAGGCGGCGGACCAGGCCGGCAAAGACTTGGAACTGGCAAAAGAAAAAGCTGCAGAGACCCTGCGGGAAGCCAAGCACCAGGCTGCTGCCCTGATCGAACAGGCGAACAAGCGCGCCAACCAGTTAGTGGAAGAAGCGAAGGAGCAAGCCCGTACCGAGGGTGAGCGCCTGAAGCATTCCGCCCAGACTGAAATCGAGCGGGAAGTGAGCCGTGCCAAGGACCAGCTGCGTGCACAAGTAGCCGCACTGTCCATCGCGGGTGCGGAAAAAATCCTGGCTGCCTCGGTTGATCAGGCCGCCCACGGCAAGATGCTCGAGCAACTTGCAGCTGAACTGTAACGGTACCGGATATGGCAGAACTAACCACGATTGCCCGGCCCTATGCGAAAGCGGCCTTTCAGTTTGCGGATGAAGCGGGTGCATTGACGCAATGGTCGGCGATGCTCAATTTCGTCGCCGCTGCTGCCGTTGAGCCTTCCGTCGCACGTCTGCTGTCCAATCCGAAAATTTCCGCCGAACAAAAGGCGGAAGATTTTCTGCGGCTGTGCTCGGACCAGCTCAACCCGCAAGGGCGCAATTTCGTTGCGCTGTTGGCCAGCAACAAGCGTCTGCAGGCCTTGCCGGCCATTGCGGCGCAGTTTGAAGAGCTGAAATCGCAAAAGGAACAAAGCGTCGATGTGGAAATCGTTTCTGCATTTGCTCTGACTCCCGATCAGACCGGCAAGCTGGCCGCTTCCCTGAAGAAGCGCCTGGGCCGCGAAGTCAACGTCACCACCTCGATCGATCAGTCGATCCTGGGCGGCGCCATTATCAAGGCCGGTGACTTGGTGATCGACGGATCCGTGCAGGGCAAGTTGGCCCGACTGGCCACAACATTGAATTCTTGAGTTTGAGGATCTAACCATGCAGCAGCTCAACCCGTCAGAGATCAGCGAGCTGATCAAACAGCGGATCGCGAATCTGGACACATCGTCCGAAGCGCGTAACGAAGGCACCATCGTCAGCGTGTCTGACGGTATCGTGCGCATCCATGGCCTGGCCGACGTAATGTACGGCGAGATGATCGAATTCCAGAACGGCGCGTTCGGTATGGCGCTGAACCTGGAGCAGGATTCGGTGGGCGCTGTGGTTCTGGGTGAATACCTGGGCCTGGCGGAAGGCCAGAAAGTAAAATGTACCGGTCGGGTACTGGAAGTGCCGGTTGGCCCCGAACTGCTGGGTCGAGTGGTGGATGCCCTGGGCAGCCCCATCGATGGCAAAGGCCCCCTCAACACCAAGCTGACCGATGTGGTGGAAAAGGTTGCGCCCGGTGTAATCGCGCGGAAGTCGGTAGATCAGCCGGTACAGACAGGTCTGAAAAACATCGACTCCATGACGCCGATCGG
>DATLII010000277.1:0-6551 GCA_035539495.1 Dongiaceae bacterium | reverse complement strand
ATCTTCTTCCTTGATGGCAGCGATCAGGGGTTTCATTGTGAAGAAATCGGCTTGCGACATGACTACATCCTTTCGTTTGAATTAAGAAAATGCACCGGCTGAATTGCTCGGTACTGACAGGTAGGCGGTGGGGACGCAAGCAACGGGTGATTTTTGGGAGGGGAAGAATTGACAGGGTGGGTGGCGGCGCTGGTATGGTAAGGAAGATTGAAAAACTGGATTAGTTTTGTTGGGGATGGCGCTGGGACCTTAGGGCCGGCGCGCTAGGTTTAGTCTCAGGGTAATTCAGATGGATAAGTTTGACAGATTCCAATTGCTCCACCGCCTTTTCCGGTCCCATCAGCGGGCCATTCCGCTTTCAGTTTTGGCAGAGAAGCTGGAATGCTCGCAAAAGACAGTTAAGCGTGCCATCGACGCTATGCGGGATTACCTTGACGCACCTCTTGCTTATTACCCAGAACAAAATGGCTGGCAATACGATGAAACGGCAGGCTTGTACGAGCTTCCTGGACTGTGGCTAACCAGCAGCGAGCTTCAGTCCTTGGCTTTGCTTCTCCAAGTTCTCGATACAATAGGTGAGGGTCTACTGGGTGATGAGTTGGCAGTGGTGGAACGCCATATCACCAAACTGTTGGAAATCCGAGGAATTGCTCGGAGCGATTTTGACAATCACATCAAAATACTTCCCCTTAACAAACGCGCCATGCCTGGTCCGGTGTTCAGCGCAGTATGTGAATCACTGATCCAGCAACAATGTATCAGGATCATGTACAGCACCTATGATAAACGTAGAACGAACCGGATCATCAGTCCGCAAACGCTCGTGTACTATCGTGAAAACTGGTACCTGGATGCGTGGTGCCATATGCGAAATGCGTTGCGTACGTTTTCTCTCTCTCGGGTTCAATCTGTGACGCGAACAGTTGAGCCCTTTGTGGCCATAAGCGCCGACCAGCTCCTCGCGCACTTTGCTGATGGGTACGGCATATTCGCGGGGAAAGCGCCCCACACAGCAAGGCTGCGGTTTCACCCTGAAATCGCGTGGGACATATCATCACAGGAATGGCACCCAAAGCAGATCGCTGATTGGGACGGCGATTATTATGTGCTGCAAGTGCCCTACTCAAATGATCAAGAGTTGATTCAGGATATTTTGCGATTCACGCCGAACATTACTGTGGAAAGCCCGGCCAGTCTTCGGCAAGCGGTTGAAGAAAGGTTGGCAGCGGGACTGCAACTATACAAACAGAACAAGAGCCCGTAGAAGGCTGTACGTTTATCCAGGACAGGTTTTGGCCTGCCTGGCTCAGATAATAGGCCCTACTTTCGCTGGCATACGCAAAAATACAGACTAGAGGCATTGCGATCTCCAGGTATGTGCTGACCAATGCAGAGGATTTGGGAAATGTCAGAATATTTGGCGCACGTAAATCGAAATGAAGACGGCACATGGGCAGAACACGCGCTTGAAGAACACTTGCGCAAGGTGGCGGTGCTGGCAGCACGCTTTGCGGCACCTTTTGGCGGGCAGCAATGGTCTGATTTGGCGGGGCGTTGGCACGATTTGGGGAAGTATCGTCCCGGTTTTCAGGGTTACATCCGCAAAGCATCTGGATACGACCCTGATGCTCACATTGAACAAGGTACGGGGCGGGTGGTGCATTCCGAGGCCGGGGCTGTTCACGCAGTCAACTGGCACAAGGGGGCGGGGCGCTATCTGGCCTATCTGATTGCCGGGCACCACTCCGGCCTGCCTGATTGGGATAAAGCCGAATCCGGGGACGCAACACTTCAAAGTAGACTTGCGCGAGCGGGAAAGGAAAAGCACTTGGACGAAGCGCTTGGTGCGGCCATTCCAGAAGACATCAAGGTGTCGGCATTTGACATAGCAGCTATGTCAAAACCACTAGCAGGCTGTTGAAAAACCCCATTCATGTAAAAATAGCGTAACCACCACCGAATGAGCAACGCCCATGCGCGGAGAGTCAGACCAACAGGCATCTCTTTTCAGCTATATAAACCTGGAATCGAGAATCCCGGAACATCATCCGATTCGTAAAATCCGCTCGGTCGTCGACAGGGCACTGAACGAGATGGCGGCAGAATTCGAAGGCATGTATGCCGCGGTTGGTCGTCCGTCCATTCCACCTGAGCAGCTGATTCGCGCGCTTCTGTTGCAAGTATTCTTTACCATCCGTTCCGAACGTCAACTGGTAGAGCGTCTGGACTATGACCTGATGTTTCGCTGGTTCGTGGGCCTGGGTATGGATGACCCAGTCTGGAATCATTCAACATTCTCCAAGAATCGCGACCGGCTGATGCGCCACAATATCGATGAACTGTTTTTTGAAGCAGTCAAAAAGCAGGCGTATGCTAAAAAGCTGATGTCGCGCGAGCATTTCACGGTGGACGGCACGTTACTGGAAGCCTGTGCCTCCTTGAAATCATTCAAGCCAAAAGATGGCTCTGGGGATGATGACGACGGTCAAAATTTTCATGGCCAGAAGCGTAGCAACGAGACGCATCAATCCAGTACAGACCCGGAATCGAAGCTGTTTCGTAAGGGAAATGGCAAGGAAAGCAAGCTTTATCACATGGGGCATCTGCTGACGGAAAATCGTAATGGCCTGATTGTTGAGACCGAGGTCACTGAGGCCGGTACCCGTCAGGAATGGGACGCAGGGACCACGATGCTGGCGGCGCTGGGAACCCGTCCTGGCATAACAGTAGGAGCGGATAAGGGCTATGACACAGCGGAGTTTGTTGATGGCTGTCGCGGTCTAAAGATCACGCCTCATGTTGCGGCGAAAGTGTCGGGTGGCGTTATCGATGGAAGAACCACGCTCACAAACGGATATGCGATAAGCCAGATCAAGCGCAAGCGAATAGAGGAATGCTTTGGCTGGATGAAGGACATAGGTTTGATGCGCAAACTTCGCCATATTGGCCGGGCCAAGGTTGCCTGGCAATTCCGATTTACGGCAGCCGCCTACAACGTGACGCGGTTGAAGCTTCTGTTGGCGTGAAAAATGCGGCGCTGGAATGTCAGTCGAACACACCGACTAGATTTTTTGGGTGTCAGGCTGAACAAATTATTAAAGCGCATCAAAAGTAAAAATCCCCGCTGCTTTCGAGCGTAAAATTTTGGCTTCAATATCAGTAGTCAGGATGCGATGAAAGTGATTTTTTCAACAGCCTGCTAGGCGGTGAGGAAGGTCTGCATTTGTGGTTACGGATGCTGTTTTCCTGCCTTGTGGATGCAGACTTTCTCGATACCGAACAGTTTATGGACCCGGCGCGGGCAGAAGCACGCAATCATGACTGGACTATCGATAATCTAAAAAAGCTGTTTGATGACTATATGGCGGGCAAGACCGAAAAGGCCGAGCCTTCCTTGGTGAATCAGCATAGAGCCACCATCCTGCAGGATTGCCGTAGTGCAGCCCAGGAAAGCCCTGGTATTTTCACGCTGACGGTACCTACAGGTGGTGGCAAGACGCTATCGGGTATGGCCTTTGCGCTTGAACATGCGGTCCGTTATCAAAAGCAGCGAATTATAATTGCTATCCCCTATACCAGCATTATTGAACAGACGGCCGAACAGTATCGGGAGATTTTCGGCGATGCCGTGTTGGAACATCACTCTAACCTGGACCCGAGCAAACTGGTCAAAGAGAACGCCCGCACAAGGCTGGCGGCTGAAAATTGGGATGCGCCCATTGTAGTAACAACCAATGTGCAGTTGCTCGAATCACTGTTTGCTACCCGCACGAGTCGTTGCCGCAAGCTGCACAATTTAGCGAACTCGATAGTTATTCTTGATGAGGCCCAACTGCTGCCACCGGATTTCCTGCAGCCAGTATTGAATGTGCTGCGGCTATTGACGGAGCACTATGGCGTTACGCTGGTGCTGTCCACGGCGACACAACCGGCTTTGGGATCGAAAAAAGACAGTTTCGGCCGCACAGTGCTCAAAGGGCTGGATGCCAAGCGGGAGATTATCGCTGATGTCGATAGTCTGTTTGCGGCTATGAATCGTGTGGAAGTAAGTAAGCCAGATGATCTTACCGTGAGGCGCAGTTGGGCAGGGTTAGTTGAAGAGCTAGAACAATATCCAAGTATTTTAGTTATCGTGAACAGCCGCCGCGATGCGCGTGAATTACTTCAGCTTATGCCAGTTGGCACGGTGCACTTGTCCGCACTGATGTGCGGTGAACATAGGTCGCTGGTAATTAAGGATATAAAATCTCGTTTGAGAGCCGGCGAATCTGTGCGCGTGGTTTCTACGCAATTGGTTGAAGCCGGTGTGGATCTGGATTTTCCGGTGGTGTACCGCGCAATGGCTGGGCTGGATTCCATCGCCCAAGCCGCTGGTCGATGCAACCGGGAAGGTAAGCAGGAGAAAGGCAAGGTGGTGGTGTTTATGCCACCGAAATCGCCAGCGAAGGGGCTACTGTTATACGGTGAGCAAGCCACCCGCGCCGTCTGGCATGGAAAGCAGACCGATCTGCTGTCACACCGGCTGTTTGATTCCTACTTTGATCAGTACTTCGCGCAGGAGTCACCAGATAAACATCAGATAATGCCGCTACTAACCCAGGATGCACGAATGGGTTCCGTGCAGTTCCGTGCCGCAGCCGATCGATTCCAATTGATCCCTGACAATGGAGTCACGGTGCTAGTGCCTTATGGTGAGCAGGGCTTCAAGCTACTTGATCAACTGCGACATCGAGGGCCGGAACGTTGGCTGATGCGCAAACTGCAGCGGCTAAGCGTGAATGTCTATGAAAACGAATTCAGTGCTCTTTGTGCGCTGGGCGCGGTTTCTGAATTGCAACCCGGAATTTGGGGTGTATGTGTCACCAATGCTTACGATGAACAACTTGGGCTATTGCCGGCAGACCAGATTTACAGCGGTAAGCCAAAAGATTCTGTGATTTGAAATAAGGAGGGAATGTGCCTGTCAATTTTTGCTTGGAGGTAAGCGGTGACTATGCCTGCTTCACCAGACCAGAAATGAAAGTGGAGCGTGTCAGCTATGACGTGATCACGCCATCTGCCGCCCGCGCGATATTCGAAGCCGTGTTCTGGAAGCCATCGATTCGTTGGCAGATAACCCGCATCGAGGTGTTAAAGCCGATTAACTGGATATCGGTGCGGCGTAATGAGGTGGGAAGAGTGTTCAGTATGCCCACCGCAAAACAGGTCAATGGCACATCTTTAGAGCCCATGGGCTTCTATGTGGAGGATGAGCGGCAACAACGGGCCGGATTGTTCTTACGCGATGTTAAATATCGACTACACGCAGACCTGATATTTGATCAGAACAAAGATCCCGACTCAGATTATGGCAAGTACGCTGCTATGTTCGAACGCCGGGCCAGAAAGGGTCAGTGCTTCAATCAGCCATATCTTGGGACTAGAGAGTTTTCCTGTGCCTTCCGTTTGATTGATGCGGAGAAGCTAAAAATCGAACAGTCAGCCATCGCTGAGGATAGAACGCTCGGCTGGATGCTCTATGACCTCGACTACAGTGATCGCAATAACCCCAACCCAAAATTCTTTAACGCTTCTATGCGCCAGGGTGTGGTTGATGTGCCTGACTGGCACAGCTCGGAGGTGCGGGGATGATTCTGCAAGCGTTGAACCAGTATTACGAACGTAAGGCTACTGACCCGGAAAGTGGTATTGCACCAGAAGGATTTGAATATAAAGAAATCCCGTTTGTTCTGGTGCTTGATGCGGATGGGTGCCTGGTGAATGTGGAAGACACACGGCAGACCATCAATAAAAAGCTGCGCGCTCGTTCATTTCTGGTGCCGCAAGGGGAGAAGCGAGCCTCTGGTATCAAAGCTTATCTGTTGTGGGACAACCTGGAATACGTGTTGGGTATAGTAGCCAAGGGTAAGCCAGAGCGTGTAGCTCAACAACATCTGGCATTTGTCGAGCGTATTCAGTCGTTGGGTGTCGAAGATGACCCCGGCGTGGGTGCGGTGCTGAAATTCCTGCGATCTAACCCGAAAGACGTGCTCGATGGTTGCGACTATGCAGAAGAAATTCTTGCCGCTTGTCCGTTCATGAGTTTCCGGTTGAACACGGAAAGTAATTTGGTGTGTCAAGGGCCAGCCGTATTAGAGAAGCTGATGAGCGGTGGTGAGTTAGATCAACGATCAGGTTTTTGCCTGATTAGTGGTATTACAGGACAGCTTGCCAAGTTACAGCCAGCGATCAGAGGCGTACGCGATACGAATACGACTGGAGGTAACATCGTTTCGTTTAATTTGGCTGCATTCACTTCCTACGGAAAAGAACAAGGAATGAATGCACCGATGGGAAAAAAGGCCAGTTTTGCCTATACAACGGCACTTAATCATTTGTTAGGCAAGGATTCGACTCAAAAATTACAGGTCGGAGATGCTACGGCAGCATTTTGGTCCGAAAGGTCGTCGCACTTTGAAGATGATTTCGCTGTCATGTTCGACGAACCATCCAAGGACAATCCGGATGCCTTGACAGAAAAAGTGCGGGCGCTCCTGGTTGCAGTAGATAAG
>DATLII010000276.1:0-4260 GCA_035539495.1 Dongiaceae bacterium | reverse complement strand
GCGGACGAAGAAGTGCTGGTCGGCGATATCCGCGGTTTCATTGCGGCGCGGGTCCAGTACCACCAGTTTGCCGCCCCGTTCCTGCAGTGCTTTCACCCGGTGTTTGAAGCCGGGGGCGGTGAATAGGCTACCGTTGCTGGCCATGGGATTGGCGCCCAGGCAGATCATGAAATCGGTGCGGTCGATATCCGGTACCGGGAACAACAACTCGCTGCCGTACAGTTTCATCGACACCAGCATCGGCGCCAATTGGTCCACCGAAGTGGCGCTGTAGCGGTTGGTGGTATTGAGCGCGTTGAAAAACGGCACCAGGGTCAGCATGGTACCGACGTTGTGTACGGAAGGGTTACCCAGATAGAGGGCTACCGCATTGTGACCATGCTTGGCTTGGATGCTGCGGATGCGCGAGGCCGCTTCATTGAAGGCGTTGTCCCAGCTGATCCGCTCCCAGCCTTGGGGCGTTTTCAGCAGGGGGTAACGCAGTCGGTCGGGGTCTTCATGCAGATCCTGCAGCGCTACTGCCTTGGGGCAGATATGGCCACGGCTCAGCGGGTCCTGCGGATCGCCTTTGATGGACAGGATCTGGCCCTGTTCATGGGTGATCTCGATGCCGCACATGGCTTCACACAGGTTACAGGTCCGGAGGTGCTTTTGCGGATCGTGCATGTTGATTCCCTAGGCAATGGCAGCGTCCCTGAAGTCAAAGGCATCTTACTCCTGACAAACCGGCCAGGAAAGCGCGCAGGACAGGGCCAAACAAGCTGTATATGGTGGGCTATTTTTTCTGGGTTGTCGATTGTTTGCGCAGCCCCGCCCGGGTAGCCCAACCCTGGCGTACGTGTTTACCTATGGAGTGCCACAACTGTCATTTACCGGGATTTTGGGGCGCCATTTGGAAAATTCGAGGCGGGACAAACCATTAAAAGCAAGCAGACACTTACATCCTGATGGGGTCAAAAAAAGCGCGCGAAATATTCGTTGTCAAGAGTTGCTTCTGTAAGTTTATACAGTCTATTATCGAGTGCTCGGCTACCCGATCGCATGAATTGTCCTGTTATCCAATATCCTCCTCAGCTATGGTGAAGCAGACTCTTTTTCGCGATCGGGTAGCGCGAGCACTCTCTAGGTCTCTGGCCTTTTTTTGTTCCGTAACCTCCTGAACTCCAACCCTTTTCATGCCATTAGGCGGCTTCTGTCGCAAAGTGGTTGATTAAAACCTGTGGGTTTTGAGACCATGGGCGGCCTGGAATCTGGCAGGCCCAGGGATGTTTCAGTTTGGGAGGATGCATGTCCGGTCACTACATGTCGTTTGAAGCGACCGCCACCCTTCGGCGCGATGCCGAAACCTTCATTGAGAATATCCATCGCGGCGAGCGCGCATCGCAGTCGTTGTTGTTGCAGCAGGTGCTCGACGCCTTCGTCAACGAATGCCTTCAGGTGTTCTTTCTGACCCCGGCCGATGTGGTGGGCCTAAGTCCCCTTGGTCGCAAATTGTTGACCACTGCTATCGCCACTATTCGCAAAACGTTGCAGATGGTGTTGGGCCGTATCACCCGCAAACTGAGCAATCGTGACATGCGGCCGCTGGCGTTGTTCATGGACGAGGTGATGGTGCGTGATCGCAAGAATTCGGGCGGCCCTGCATTGATCACGTTTGAACTGGAAGACAATCTGGGTGAAGAGTTGCAGCAGATGCAGCAGGCGTTTCGCGACGGCTGCCCCGGCGCGACCGAGACCATGATCATCGCGTTTCAGACCATGGCGAATGACGCTATCGTTGAAATTTTTGCCGAACCTGTCGCCATGCTGAATCTGGGGCCGGTGTTGCGCAAGCTTGCGGACATGGGCATCGATACGACACGTTCGGTAACGCTGGGATTGATTCGTCGTTTGTTTGGCACGCTCAGCGGCGATCAACTGGCGGCGGTGCTGGATTATTTCTGCGGCATGATCTCGGCGGACCCGCTGCTATTACGAGATGCTCGCACGCAGCAGCGGGAGCTGGCCTGATCCGTTTGCCTTAAAGCTGCCCCTTAGCGTTTCCGCACCAGTGTGATGCCGTCCGCCATTGGCAGCAAACTGATATCCACCCGTTCGTCTTTCTTCAATTTTTTATTCAGCGCGCGCAGGGCGACGGTATCGGCGTCCTGAACGCGCTCGTCCGCCACCATTCCGCTCCACAGCATGTTGTCGAATACGATCAGGCCGTTCTGCCGCACCAGTTGCAGGCTGCGTTCGTAGTAGGCGTCGTAATTTTCTTTGTCGGCGTCGATGAACACTAAATCGAAACTGCCTAGCTGGCCGTCTTTCAGCAGCGAACTCAGCGTGTCGAGAGCTGGAGCCAGGCGCAGCTCGATGCGATCACTGAGCCCTGCTTCCTTCCAATAGCGGCGCGCGATACTGGTCCAGTGTTCGTCGACATCGCAACAGATCAACTGGCCGTCATCGGGCAGTGCCCGCGCCAGACATAAGCTGCTGTATCCGGTGAAGGTGCCGACCTCGATGATGCGACGGGCGCCTATCAATCGCGCCAGCAGCGTCATGAGCTGGCCTTGCTCCGGCGCGATCTGCATACGGGCCGCCGGATCTCGCGCGGTTTCATCCTGCAGCCGTTGCAGCAGGGCGTCTTCGCGCACGGAATTCTGCAGCAGGTAAGGGTAGAGCGAGGGCAGGTCGAGGGTGGAGGTATTGGACATGGCAGTTTCTTCCTTGGCTGAATTGCGAGTGCCGGTCAATTTGCTGCGAAGGACTGTAACGGGATTTGTGCTGTTCTGGCAAAGCCTTATGCCTTCAGAAGTGCTGGCAATATCAATTTTGCGGAGCCCCGTTTTTCGGTTATAAGACACAAACTTTTTAATCTTTTAATTCGGTGCGGCCGATTGTTAGCATGCCCCGCATCCTCACCCCGTTTTCCTGGAAAGCAGTAATGGAATTTGAAATTGGTTACATCATTGCCGGCCTGGCAGTTGGTTTCATCGTCGGCATGACCGGGGTTGGTGGTGGCTCGTTGATGACGCCGATCCTGTTGTATTTCAACGTGCCTGCTACCACCGCCGTAGGAACGGACTTGCTGTACGCGGCGATCACCAAGGCGGGCGGTGTTGTCGCTCACCAGAAGCAGAAAAACATCGATTGGCGGATCGCCTGGATTCTGGCGGCGGGCAGTATCCCGGCATCGCTGGTCACGCTATTGGGCATGCACTACATCGGCTTTTCCAGTGGTAGTGTCGACAGCCTGATTCGCACCACCTTGGGCGCCATGCTGATCTTCACCGCCGCAGTCATCATCTTCAAACAGACCCTGCTTGATTATTCCCACAAGCGGGACTTCGTGCTGACCCGTTTGCCGGAACGCACCCGCGATATTGCCACCGTGATTACCGGTGTAGTGCTGGGTGTGGTGGTGACGGTGACGTCGATCGGCGCCGGCGCGCTGGGTACGATGGCGCTGTTCATGCTGTATCCGTTGCTGGCTACTTCCCGTCTGGTGGGAACCGAGATTGCTCACGCGGTGCCGCTGACATTGATTGCAGGCCTGGGTCACGCCGGTTTTGGTAACGTGAACTGGGAATTGTTGGGGAATCTGCTGATTGGATCGTTGCCGGGGATTTATGTCGGTAGCCATTTGACCGGCGCCATTCCCGACAAGGCATTGCGTCCGGCGTTGGCGCTGATGCTGGTCTACGCCGGCGGCAAGCTGGTGATGTCCTAACGCTGCTTATTCTTCTTCTGTTACCCACTGAATGATGTGCTCACCGCTGGCGTCGATTTGCAGCCAGCGGTCCGGGTCATCGCCTTTGCTCCAGGCGCTTTCATTGCAACGCACGGTTTTCTTCAGTGCGGAAAATGCGGCTCGCGCCATCTCTACATCGTTTGACCAGGGCGTGTGCCGGCTGTTGATCCAGATCGACGCGAAACCGGTGCGGCCTGCGTTCAGCACGATCATGCCTTCGCTGGTTTTGTCCTGATGAACGCAGTTGAACTTGCTGCCTTTCTTGCTCTGGCCGCGGGGTGTGAAGCTGTCGAACTGCGCTGACAACCACTCCAGCATCGGTTCCAGATCATTCGATTCCACGTAGATTTCGATGTCGTCCAGATAATCCAGTGTGTCGTTGTTCATGGTTTATTGCTCGTGGGTTCAGTTCGCCAGCAGGTTGCGCAGGATGGATTCGTAGATGGACGACAGAGTATCGAGATCGTCCGCCTTGATGCGTTCGTTCAACTGATGGATGGTGGCATTGACTGGCCCCAGTTCCACCA
>DATLII010000275.1:0-3118 GCA_035539495.1 Dongiaceae bacterium | reverse complement strand
TCTTGAAGGTCGACTTTGGCGCGGCCGCCTCCTATTACCGATAAATCGTAGCGAGAGACGATACGTATGTTTTCCGGAATTCTGATCAACAAAAGCGATGCGGGCCAGACAGTTGAAGTCGCAAAAATCGACGAATCCCAGCTGCCGGAAGGCAATGTCACTGTGGACGTGGAGTATTCCACGCTGAACTACAAGGAAGGACTCGCCATCACCGGCAGTTCGCCAGTAGTTCGCAAGTTCCCCATGGTGCCGGGTATCGATCTGGCTGGCGTGGTGAGTGAAAGCAGCCATCCGGAATGGAAAAAAGGCGACCGCGTTGTTCTGAACGGTTGGGGTGTTGGCGAAGGTCACTGGGGTGGTTTGGCCCAGAAAGCGCGCCTGAATGGCGATTGGCTGATTCCGCTGCCCGCACCGTTTACCAGCCGCCAGGCCATGGCGATTGGTACCGCCGGTTATACCGCTGCTCTGTGTGTAGAAGCGCTGGTGAAATACGGCATCAAGCCGGATCAAGGTGAAATTCTGGTGACCGGTGCCACCGGTGGTGTCGGTAGCGTTGCCGTGCTGTTGCTGGCTCGCGCTGGCTATACCGTGGTAGCGGCCACTGGCAAAGCCTCGGAAGAAAGTTACCTGAAAGGCCTGGGCGCATCGGCGATTATCGATCGCGCGACGCTGGCAGAAAAAGGCAAGCCGCTGCAGAAAGAACGTTGGGCTGGTGTAGTCGACGCAGTTGGCAGCCACACGTTAGTTAACGCCATTGCTCAGACTCGGTATTGCGGTGCAGTGGCGGCGTGTGGTTTGGCACAAGGCGCAGATTTCCCGTCCACCGTAATGCCGTTCATTCTGCGTGGCGTGGCCCTGCTGGGTGTAGACAGCGTGATGGCGCCGAAAGCCCGTCGTCTGGAAGCCTGGAAACGTCTGGGCCGTGATCTGGATGTATCGGCGCTGGAAGATGTGATTGCGAAAGAGATTGGATTGGCGGACGCGATTCCAGCAGCGAAAGAGTTGTTGGAAGGCAAGATCCGCGGTCGCGTAGTAGTGGACGTTAACAAATAACGCGCCTGGTTAAAGAGGGGCCTGGATCTTCCAGGCCCTCCGATAACGGGCGCCAGATTCCGAATAATGCATAAACGGAGTTCGCTCGTATGTCGGTTGTAAAATCAGAAGAAAATCAAACTCAGCTTGATCTCAGTGAACTGGACAAGTGGGTCGGCAAACCAGTCGTATTCGCCGAAATGTGGGATCCATGCAACGCCACCGACATACGGCGCTGGGTGCAGGCGATGGATTATCCCAACCCGCTGCACTGGGATGAAAACTTTGCCCGTTCTTCTAAATTCGGCGGCATCGTCGCTCCGCAATCGTTCACCGTTGCAATGGATTATGGCCATGGTTGCCATCCTTCCTGCGTTGGCAAAATTCCTGGCTCCCACCTGATTTTCGGTGGCGAAGAGTGGTGGTTCTACGGCACACCCATTCGCCCCGGTGACAAACTGACTCAAGAACGCCGCTTCGACGGCTACGATGTCGCGGATACCAAATTTGCCGGTCCCACCATCTTTACCCGCGGCGACACCGTTCACCACAATCAGAATGGCGCGCTGGTCGCCAAAGAACGTGCAACCGCAATCCGCTATTTGGTGGACGAAGCCAAAAAACGCGGCATGTACGACAAAGCAAAACGCTCGCCCAAGAAATGGAGCGCGGAAGAACTGGCCGAAATCACCAGGCTGCGAATGAACTGGATTCTGTCCAACCGTGAAGGTGTGTCGCCGCATTTCCGTGAAGTCAAAATTGGCGACAAGCTGCCGCGTCGTGTAATCGGGCCGCACTCGATAGTGACCTTCGCCCTGGAATGCCGTGCACACCGTCAAAACATCTGGGGAACCTGGCGCTGGAATGTGCCGGCAGGCGTGCATGACCCAGCGACCGAAGATGCCGGTTTCTCCGAAAAGATGTCCTACGATTTTGAAGCACGGAAAGTCGATCCGCGTATGGCGGATGGTTTGTTCCACGGCCCTTCGAGCGGTCACATTAATTCCGACAAGGCCGAAGATGTGGGCATGGGCGGCGCTTACGGTTATGGTGCTTCCATGAATGCCTGGTTTGTCGACTATGTGGCGTACTGGGCGGGACATAACGGTTTTATCTGGCACTCCAAATCCCAGTTCCGCAGCCCGGCGTTTGAAGGCGATGTGACTTATCTGGACGGCGAAGTGGTCGACAAGATTGAAGTGTCGCCTTACGGCAAGCCGGTGGTGCAAGTCAAAGTCAAACAGACCACCCAGGAAGGCGATGTCATTCTCACCGGCATCGCCGAAGTGGAATTGCCCTTTTAAGGCTTAAAAAACAGGGGTGACACTTCATGGGTAACAAGCGGGCAATTGTGGGGGACCTGTCAGTCTCCCTTGTTCGAGGCATTCCACTGAGCGACGAACCTGGGATCGGCGCGTTAACGATTCCGGGTTATCTGCGCGAAGTCTGCAATCGGTATGGCGACAGCGAAGCCGTTGTGATGCACACGCCTGCGGGTGTGGTGCGTTGGAGCTATGCGGAACTCTGGGATCGTTCGGTTGAAGTGGCCAAAGCGCTGATCGCAGCCGGCGTTGGCAAAGATCATCGCGTCGGCATTCTGATGACCAACCGCCCCGAATACCTGTCGATGCTGTTTGGTACTGCATTGGCCGGGGGCGTGTCGGTTGCATTGAGTACCTTTTCTACGCCGGATGAACTCGAGCACCTGATTTCAGCATCGGCCATATCCATCCTGGTTTTTGAAGATTGGGTGCTGAAGAAAAATTTTGCCGGCATGCTGACGGAGCTGGAGCCCAAAATCAAAACCGGCGCACCGGCTCAGCTCGAATCCCCGAAATTTCCTTTTCTGAAAAAGTTCGTGCGCCTTGATGGTGTCACCCGCTCCGTAGGCGCTGAGTCTGCGGATGTGGATGCCAAGGCATTCGAATCCTGGGATGCATTCATTGCAACCGCAGCGCACGTTTCCAATGTGATTGTGGAAGCCCGCGCCGCCGCTGTATCTCCCGGGGATGCCGGCGGATTGTTTTTCTCGTCCGGTACTACCAGTTTGCCCAAAGGCATTCTGCATTCGCAGCAGGCGTTTGCC
>DATLII010000274.1:0-5869 GCA_035539495.1 Dongiaceae bacterium | reverse complement strand
CACAAGGATCTGAAAACAACACAAATCTACACGCATATTCTGGAACGCGGCGCCAATGCGGTGAAAAGTCCGTTCAGTTTGGTGGTGGGTTCGGGCGCGCAACCGCCTGCTGTTAAATCTGCTCCAGCCGAGCGGAACAATGACAAAAACCGGATACGGGAAATCGGAATGGATTATCGACTGACGGGCTGAGCTGCACTAGCGAGGGAATCTGGAATCAGTCTTGGCGCGCCAGAAAGGCCGTCAAGCGTGCGAACACCTGGGCGCGGATCTCCGGCAATTCATTCACCACCTGATGCCGCATCTCGGGGATGAAATTCAGTTCTGCCTGGGGAAATTTTTCCTGCAGCACCTGCGTATTGTGGCGCCAGTCCACCGTTTCATCCTGCTGCCCCTGGACGATCAGCAGCGGCAGCGCCAGCGGCTCGTGACGTTCCAGGAAAGGAATCCATTGTTTCAGCGAGCCTATCCAGCGCGTGGACAAATAGCGCGGTTGCAACGGATCGGCATTGCGGACAAAGCGCAGGAAATCGGGATCGTTGGAACTGGCCGCCCATTTACGATCGATGTAATCGCGGAATGGGCTCAAAACAGTATGCACGTGACGGTTAAACCACCAGTTCACCGGCCGCACCAGCGGCGCCAATAACACCGCACTGCTGAACGGATTGCGCTCGGGCTGCTGGCTGAATCCCAGCAGATACTCGCTGATAATGGCGGCACCCGTACTCTGCCCCACAAAGTGCCAGGGTTGCGGCAGTTCGTTGCGCGCCAGCTGCACCACACGCTGCAGTACCGGTTGATATTGGTGAAAGTTGTAGATGGTGGCGCGGACGCCAGATGACAGACCGTGCCCAGGCAAATCAAACGTCACCACCGCCCGCCCCTGTTGCAGCAGAACGTCGATCAGGTGATCGAAAATCCCCACATGATCGTAATAGCCATGCACCACGAACACGGTGCCGCGAGGCTCCGGCGGCAGAAACGCCTGCACAGCGATATCGAATCCCGCCACATGCACTTGCCCCAGCCGCACACGCAGGCCGGGAAAACGCTGTTCGAACATCAGGTTGTAGTAGCGCCGATAGGCTTGCACCAGGGCATCGCCGGGTGCTGGCGTAGACCAGCCGAAGGTCGGCAGGCGTCGGCGCAATTCGTCCGCCGTGAAGGGTTGGGCAGACCGGGCCTGGTCGGGATCGAGAATGTGATTCATGAATTGAGTGTATGCGGGAACGAAACGGGGGGCCAGTTGGCCCCCCGCTTTTATCGGTGATTGCGCGCGCGATTGCGGCTCAGTTCACCTTTGATTTAGCTCGCTTTCGGCTTTGCTCAACCTTGGCTTAACTCAGCCCTGGTATTTCACTCCGGGCTCAGTTCACCTTGGGCTTCAGCTCGCCTTTGCCGTAACGGGTGGACATGCCATCCAGCGACAGCACTTTGATCTTGCTGGCATTGCCGGCGGTGCCGAAGGCTTCGTAACGGTCGACGCAGATGTCGCGCATGGCGGTGATGGTTTCTTTAAAGTATTTGCGCGGATCGAACTCTTCCTTGTTCTTGGCCAGGAAGCGGCGGATGGCGCCGGTGGAGGCCAGACGCAGGTCGGTGTCGATGTTGACCTTACGCACGCCGTACTTGATGGCTTCGACGATTTCTTCCACCGGTACGCCGTAGGTTTCCTTGATCTCGCCGCCATATTCGTTGATCACCTTCAACCAGTCCTGCGGCACTGAGGACGAGCCGTGCATTACCAGGTGAGTGTTGGGGATGCGGGCGTGAATTTCCTTGATGCGGCCGATGGCCAGGATGTCGCCAGTGGGCGGACGGGTGAACTTGTAGGCGCCGTGGCTGGTGCCGATGGCAATCGCCAGAGCATCAACGCCGGTGTCTTTTACGAAGGAGGCGGCTTCTTCCGGATCGGTCAGCAGCTGGGAATGGTCCAGCACGCCATCCGCGCCCACGCCGTCTTCCTCGCCGGCCATGCCGGTTTCCAGAGAGCCCAGGCAGCCGATTTCACCTTCCACCGACACGCCGCAGGCATGGGCCAATTCCACTACTTTGCGGGTGACGCCCACGTTGTAGTCGTAGTCCTTCGGCGTTTTGCCGTCTTCGCCCAAGGAGCCGTCCATCATCACCGAGGAGAAACCCAGCTGGATCGAGCGCTGGCAGATGGCGGGGCTGGTGCCGTGATCCTGGTGCATTACCACCGGGATATGAGGGAATTCTTCGATCGCCGCCAGGATCAGGTGGCGCAGGAAGGGCGCACCGGCGTATTTACGGGCGCCGGCGGAGGCTTGCACGATCACGGGGCTGTCGGTTTTGTCGGCCGCTTCCATGATGGCGCGCATTTGTTCCAGGTTGTTGACGTTGAAGGCCGGCACGCCGTAGTTGTTTTCGGCGGCGTGGTCCAGCAGTTGACGCAAGCTGATCAGTGCCATGGTGGTGTCCCCTTGTTTATCTGAATTCGGTTCGGTGCTCAAATTCGTGTGGGTCGCGCCCGGGTGGAACAGAATTCCGGGCACGCTACAAGCACATCCCTGTGCGCTCGACAGCGGCCATCCATGGCCGCTGACGTCCCGGAATTCTGTTCCACCCGGGCTCTATCGACATTTGTGCCAATTCAGGTCGCGCTGAATCACTTTGCCCGCGATTGTAACATCGCAACGGCCGGCAGGGTCTTACCTTCTACATATTCAAGAAACGCGCCGCCGCCCGTGGAGATATACGACACCTTGTCCGCCACGCCGTACTTATCCACTGCCGCAAGGGTGTCACCACCGCCAGCGATAGAGAAGCCCGCGCTATCGGCAACTGCCTGAGCCAGTGTTTGAGTTCCAGCGCCAAACTGATCGACTTCGAACACACCCACCGGGCCGTTCCACAAAATGGTCTTCGCGGACTTGATGATCTCGGCAAACGCCTGGGCGGTTTGCGGGCCCACGTCCAGGATCATGTCATTGTCGCTTACGTCCTGCACTTTTTTAACGACAGCCTTTGCATTGCTGACGAACGCCATGAAATCATCGATAGGGCCGGTCACTTCAGCGACCACTACATCCGTGGGCAGCGGCACGCTGACTTTTGCCGCGATGGCCTTGGCTGTGTCGATCAGATCCTTTTCACACAGGGATTTGCCTACTTTGAAACCGGCCGCCGCCAGGAACGTGTTGGCAATACCGCCACCTACGATCAGCTGGTCGCATTTTTCCGACAGGGAATTCAGCACGTCCAATTTGGTGGACACTTTCGAGCCAGCAACGATCGCCAGCATCGGTTTTTCTGGTTTGGCCAACGCTTTTTCCAGTGCGTCCAACTCGTCGCCCAGCAGAATGCCGGCGCAGGCGACCGGCGCAAATTTGCCAACACCATGCGTGGAAGCTTCCGCGCGGTGTGCGGTGCCGAATGCATCCATGACAAAGACGTCACATAGCGATGCATAGGCTTTGGCCAGATCGTCGTTGTCTTTTTTCTCGCCCTTGTTGAAGCGCACGTTTTCCAGCAGAACCAGTTTGCCCGGCGCAACGGTCAGGCCATTTTTCCAATCCGCAACCACCGGCACTTCGTAACCCAACAGTTCGGAAATGCGCTTGGCGACCGGCGCCATTTGGTGCGGCGCATTTTCCTCTTCAGTGCCACCTTCTACTGGACGGCCGAGGTGCGACATCAGGATCACGCTGGCGCCTTGCTTCAGCGCGGCTTCCACGGTCGGCATAGAGGCACGAATGCGCACGTCGCTGGTGACGACGCCGTTTTTTACCGGCACGTTCAAGTCGGCGCGGATCAACACGCGTTTGCCGGCCAGGTTGAGATCGGTCATTTTGATTACGGACATGGTCTTTCCCTTTTGTTCGCCAATTACTTTGATTCTGTAGTGGTGCAGGTGAGCGCCCTCACACACCGCGCTCGAATGCATCTGCCTCTAACTGCTTAGCGCTTCCACCAAATCCAACAACCGGTGCGCAAACCCGGTTTCGTTGTCATACCAGGCCACGATCTTCACCATCTCGCCAGTAACGATTGTCTGCGTCTCGTCATAAATCGACGATTCAGTGCGCCCCAAAAAATCCGCACTGACCAGTGGCTCAGCGCAATATCCCAGAATTCCCTGCCACTCATTTTCACTGGCTTTGTGCATCAAGTCGTGAATCGCCTGCGCGCTGGAAACTTCATTTTCCAGCACCAGCGTCAAATCCACCGCCGCCACATTCAGTGTCGGCACCCGCATGGAATAACCGGCAATTTTTCCCTTCAGCTGCGGCAGTACTTTCTGCACTGCGCCAATACTGCTGCTAGTAGTGGGAATCAGATTCTGCGCACCCGCGCGCGCGCGACGCAGATCGCGGTGGACATGATCCAGCAACACCTGGTCGCTGGTGTAGGAATGAATTTCCGTCATGAACACCTGCTTCACGCCGAACGCAGCATCCATCACTTGCAGCAGCGGTGCGATGCAATGGGTGGTGCAGGATGCGGCGGATATCACCTGATGCTCTGGCTGCACGTTGTCGTGATTCACACCGTACACGACGGTGGCATCCACTTCGTCGAACGCCACAGCACCGATGATCACCCGCTTGGCACCCGCCTGCAGATGGCGGCTGGCAGCAGCATGAGCACGAAACATGCCGGTGCATTCCAGCACCACGTCGATTTTCAGTTCACCCCAGGGGCATTGCGCCGGATCTTCTTCCTGCAACAGCAGAATCTGATCGCCATTTACCTGCAGCCGATTCTGATCCAACAGCGTGACAGGCGTACGAAAACGGCCGTGCGTCGTATCGTAACGAGTCAGGTGCAGCAGCGATTCCGGCGACCCAAGATCGTTGATCGCCACCAACTGAATGGCACGGTTGCAACCCTGGGCGCGGTCTTCGTACAGCGCCCGCAGCAGGTTACGACCGATACGGCCGTAGCCGTTGATGGCGATGCGCAACGTCATGTCAGCGGCTCACTGTTTCGCAACAACCGACTCCACAGCCGCCACCACGTTATCGACAGTGAATCCGAATTGCGCAAACAGCTTATCTGCCGGCGCGGATTCACCGAAGCTGGTCATGCCCACTACGGCGCCATCCAGACCGACAAACTTGCTCCAGTAATCGGCGATGCTGGCTTCCACTGCCACGCGAGCACGCACAGCGTTGGGCAACACGGATTCGCGATAGGCAGCATCCTGTTTCAGGAATACGTCGACGCTGGGCAGCGACACTACAGATACTTTTTTGCCTTTGCCTGCCAATGCATCCGCTGCCTTCACCGCCAGCTCCACTTCGGAGCCAGTGGCAATAATGATCGCATCCGGCGTACCGCTGACAGCTTTCAATACATAACCACCTTTCGCGACATTCGCCAACTGCTCGGCACTGCGCGGCATCGGCGCCAGATTCTGACGCGAGAACACCAGCGCGGACGGACCATCACGACGCTCAATGGCCGCTTTCCACGCCACCGCAGATTCCGCCGCATCGCACGGACGCCACAGCGACATATTCGGCGTGCTGCGCAGGTTGGCCAACTGCTCGATCGGTTGGTGCGTAGGACCATCTTCACCCAGACCAATGGAATCGTGGGTGTAAACCTGAATATTCTGCTGCTTCATCAGCGCCGCCATGCGCATGGCGTTGCGCGCGTATTCCATGAAGATCAGGAAAGTAGCGCCGTACGTAATGAAGCCACCGTGCAGTGCGATACCGTTGATAGCGGCGGTCATGCCGAATTCGCGCACACCCCAGTACACGTAGTTGCCGGATGCGTCTTCGGGGGTAATGCCTTTGCTGCCTTTCCAGATCGTCAGGTTGGAGCCAGCCAGATCGGCGGAGCCACCCAGCAATTCCGGCAGCAGCGGACCAAATGCATTGAGTGTATTTTGCGA
>DATLII010000273.1:0-3870 GCA_035539495.1 Dongiaceae bacterium | reverse complement strand
CCTGCACGCAGTGCATTGCGATCCACTTCCGACAGCGATACCAACGCCAGCGGTTGCGGCATACCCGCACCGACCACGCAACACTGCTCGATGTGGGAATTCGCCAGCAGTTTCGATTCGATGGGAAACGGCGCTACGTATTTGCCTTTACTGGTCTTGAAAATTTCTTTGCTGCGACCGGTGATGCGCAGACTGCCATCCGCATCGATGACACCCACATCACCCGTGTGCAGGAAACCATCCTTATCCAGAGTTTCCGCCGTTTTTTCCGGTTCCTTGTAATAGCCCACCATCGTGGTTGGCGCCCGCACCAGCACCTCACCGCCATCGGTCAGCCGCACATCCACCGCCGGGTTGGGCTGCCCCACATAGCCAGGGCGACCACGCCCTTGCCGCGTCGTGTGGGAATAACCGAAGTTTTCGGTCATGCCGTAAACCTCGATGATCTCGATGCCCAGTTCCTTGTACCAGGCCAACAGGCTGTTGGAAATCGGCGCCGCGCCACTCAGACACAGACGAGCCTGATCCAATCCCAAGCCATGACGGATTTTTTTCTTGACGTAACCCGATACGCCCGGCACGCGAAACAGCATGCGCAGTTTTTTCTCGGGAAATTTTGCGAACACACCGGCCTGAAATTTGGCCCAGATTCGCGGTACCGCAAAAAATAACGTGGGTCGTGTCCGCTGCAGATCCTGGGCGAACGTATCGAGCGATTCGGCAAAATGCACATGCGTGCCCTGATACAACTGCATCATCTCAATACAGGCACGCTCCGCCACATGCGACAACGGCAAATAGGACAGCATCCGGTCGCGGCCGGAAATTTCATAAATGTCCGATCCCAAAGACGCACCCGCCGCAATATTGTTGAACGTGTGCATCACGCCCTTGGGCATGCCAGTGGTGCCCGACGTATAAATAATCGTGGCCAATTCGCTGTGATTGCGGGAAGGACTTTCTTTCAGCGGTTCATGCTGTGCCACCAACGCATCCCAGCTGGGAAAATCCGTCGGCGGACTCAACGGATAGGTAATGCAGCGAATGTGGCTGTCCACACCCGCTTTCATGGCGTCCCAATTATCCAGTTTGCCGACAAACAAAATCGTGGATTCGCTGTGCTGCAGAATCTGGCGCACCGAATCCGCATTCAGCGTCGGGTAAAGTGGTACCGACACACCGCCCGCCATCCAGATTGCCAGGTCCGACAAAATCCACCACAGGCAATTCTTCGACAGGATGGCAACGCGATCACCCGGCTTTACACCGGATGCTTTCAGATACGCCGCCATGGAACGCGCTTGACGACCGGCCTCGGCCCAGGTCATGTCTTTGATGACACCGTTGCCCAGGGGTTGGGTGAAACAAATTTTGGCGGGTTGGTTTTTTTCCCAGAAGTAAAAGCGCTCCAGTGGCAGGGGAATACCTGTATTGGCAGCGCCGCTCGGACGGAATTTCAAGGGGGCGGTTACCGCCATGTTCACCTCGCATTTTGTATTGTCTTTGTTATCCGCAGGTGTGAGCGAACTGACTATGGCCAATGAATCCGGTAAACGCAAGTGAGGAACAATCCCCGCGAGGGACGATTAACGAGGGTGCTGCAGCCACTGCAGCTGGGCTTGGCCGGCGCCAATGTGCGGACACGACAAAAACGCCACCGACGCGGTGCCCATCATTAATCCCGCCGACACGCTGCCTTCCAGCAGAAGGCCCAACAATGAACCCACCAACGGCTGGTGGCTCACCATTAACAGTGGGTCGGCCTGATGCCGCTCGATCTGTTTGAGCGCTTCGAAAGGATCGCTGTCCGGGGTAATACCATCCACGGTATCCAGCGGCACGATGCCCAGGCCATCACACAAAATGCGCGCGGTCTGCTGGGCTCGCAAATAAGGGCTGGCAATCACCCGTACTGGCGGCAGCAATCGGATATGGTCCAGCATCCGCACCACCTGCTGCCGACCGAGTTCACTCAATGGCCGCTCCGCATCGGAGCGTGCATATTGCACGGCATCGCCGTGACGCATGATATAAAGCTGCATGCAAACAGGTTCCCTTTACGATTTCGCCTTTCTGAATGAGGCCAGTTTGTCGGGACCGGGCAGCACGAATTCCACATCGGAATTCTGTTCGCCCAGCATCAGGCGCTTGATGACATCCTTGAGTTGCTTGCCTTCGAAGATGATTTCATGCAAACCATGCACCAGAGGCATATAGATTTCCAGTGCCACCGACTGCTGTTTTACCAAACGGATGGTGTTGACGCCCTCAGCAGTTCCACCCAGATTGGCCAGAATGTCATTCAGCGGCTTGCCCTGCGCCAACGCAAAACCCACCTGGTAATTGCGGCTCAGCGGCGACGTACAGGTCACGAATAGATCGCCCACGCCCGCCAGCCCCAAAAAGGTCATCGGATTGCCACCCAGCTTGGCGGCGAACCGGCTCATTTCCGCCAGGCTGCGGGTAATCAGCATGGCTTTGGTGTTTTCTCCCATGCTCAATGCCGACGCCATGCCCGATGCAATCGCATAAATGTTTTTCAGCGCACCGGCCAGCTCAACCCCAAACACGTCGTTGTTGGCATATACGCGAAAATAACTACACGACAACACGCTCTGCACCCGCGTGCGTACGTCTTCGTGTTCGCTGGCAACTACCGTACTGGTCAGCACACGCTGGGCAATTTCTTTCGCCAGGTTGGGGCCACTGAGCACACCAATACGTCCGCAGGGACTTTCCTGCTCCAGAATCTGGCTCATCATCAGAAAGCCGTCTTCTTCAATGCCTTTGGTGGTGCTTACCAGAATGTGGCCGTCGTGCAGAAACGGTCGGGCCTGCTTGATGACAGTTCGAAATGCTTTGCTGGGAATGGCGACAAAAATAATGGTGCTATCCTGCACCGCCTGTTTCAGGTCGGTGGTGGGAACGATAGTGGGATTGAGTTGTTTGCCCGGCAGGTAACGTGGATTTTCGTGACGATCGCGAATGGCTTCAACGATATCGGCATCACGCATCCACAGTGACACCCGATGTCCATTGTCGGCCACAATATTGGCGATGGCCGTACCAAAACTTCCCCCACCCAGTACCGCAATATTTTCCGACGGTATCGTCATACAACTCCCTGACAGATAGTTCTTATGCTCTTATAGGTAGGAATCGGGCACTGCGGCCCTTGCTCATTTCAACCAGCGCTTCAGGCCGAAATCAGTCACGAGAAAATCCCGTGTACCCGCCGGCCCACTCAATTCCAGTTTGATTGGCCCCTGGTTAGATTCCACGATCAATTGCAGACGCAGGAACGAATTCACTACCCGTTCGATTTCGATCATCTGCGCAATCGGTTTGATGATTTGGCTCTCGCGACCGAAATTGAGCGTAAAGCCTTCCTCATTGGCCTGCACCGATTTCAGCGAATCCAGCACCATGGCCAACACCGGCTCTCGCAATTCCAGTGCGCTTTCCCTGCTCAATGGATATTTGATCGAAATTTCAACCACCTGCCGTCCTCCCCGATCCGCCCGAAGAATAGATCCATTCTAACAGGTAGTCTGGCTTTTAGAATGCACCGAAATGACATAAGCCCAATAGCGGAAATGGTGTTTACAGCAGCCCGATCAAGTGCGGCTCATAAAAAAGGCGCTGACAAAGCAGCGCCTTTTGAGGTAGAGCCTTTGACGACAGACTCAATGCAGGGTTTCAGTCAGCAATGCATTGATGCGCTTGACGTAGCCCGCCGGATCTTCCAGCGAACGGCCTTCCGACAAAGCAGCCTGATCAAAAACGATCAGCGCCAGGTCATTGAAGCGGTCTTCCTGGGCCTCACCATTCAGACGTTCCATCAGCGGATGGTTGGGATTGATCTCCAGC
>DATLII010000272.1:0-8080 GCA_035539495.1 Dongiaceae bacterium | reverse complement strand
ATCATCCAGACTGCCGCCCAGGAAATACACGAAAAAGCCCAGACCAAATACGCCATACACAATGGACGGCACGCCCGCCAGATTGTTCACCGCAATGCGGATGATGCGGGTCATTGCGCCCTGCTTGGCGTATTCGCGCAGATAAACTGCAGCCACCACACCGAACGGCGTGACGATGATCGACATCAGCAGCACCATCAGCACGGTGCCGAAAATGGCGGGAAATACGCCGCCCTCGGTGTTGGCTTCACGGGGCTCGTCGGTGAGAAAGCCCCAGAACTGATGACCGTAAAACGCAATTTTTTGCGGCAACGATAGTGCATTGGGTTGATAGAAATGCACCACGCGCTCCAGCGGAATTTCACTTTCCTGACCGCTCATGCTTTCCGCGACCAGACTGTCGCGTTTGATTTGGGTGTAGAGATCATTCAGCTGGGTATGCAGTTCCTGATAGCGCGCATCCAGTTCAGCACGGGATTCTGCCAATTCACGCTTGGCGTCATCATTCAGCGCACCTTGCAGGGTCAAACCGCGCTCATGCAGACGCAACTGCTCCAACTGATAGTTGATCGCACCGATGGCGCCGGACTCGATATCGCTGATCTGATCGTGCAATTGCAGCGCCCGCTCCAGACGCGCATTCAACTCTGCTAATGCTTCGTCACCGCTGGCCACTACCTGGCCCTGTTCCTTCACCTGCTTCAAAAAGCCGTAATAATTGCCCCACTCGCGCCGCTCGATCACCATCACGGCTTCCGGCTCGGTCACGTCGCGCAGGTTGTCGGCGATCAGCCAGCGGAAATCCTGGCCGGTCAAATCGCGGTTACCGGTTTTCACCAGAATACGCTGAACCACTTCCTGATCCGCCGCCACTTCCGCGCCGGATTCCCGCAAACGGCTGGCCGGCACCCATTCTTCATCGGCAACTTCACCCACAATGCGCAGCTCGCTGCCATCAGGCTGGGTGTAAACACCATCCACTACCGCGTGCGGCCAGAAGTGGCCCAGTCCGCGCACGGCGATCAGGCCCAGCAGACCCACCACCATGACAATATTGATGGCCACCGCGCCGGCATTCAGCCAAACCCAGGGCTCACCTTTTTTATACCAGTCACGCAAACTCTTCATTGCTCAACAACCTTTAGTCGAGAATTCATTACAGTGAGCCGTATTTCTTACGCAGGCGCTGGCGCACGATTTCCGCCGACGTATTCACAATGAAAGTGAACACGAACAGCACCAGGCCCGACAGGAACAGGATGCGGAAGTGGCTGCTGCCCACTTCGGCCTCTGGCATTTCCACTGCGATATTGGCGGAGAGCGTGCGCAGGCCCTCGAAAATATTCATATCCATGATCGGGGTATTACCAGTGGCCATCAGCACGATCATGGTCTCGCCCACGGCGCGGCCCAAGCCGATCATCAAGGCCGAGAAAATACCGGGGCTGGCCGTGGGCAGAATCACGCGCACCAGGGTTTGCCAGGGCGTGGCGCCCAGCGCTAGCGAACCCTGAGTCAAACTTTTCGGCACGGCAAAAATCGCGTCTTCGGCGATGGAGAAAATACTGGGGATGACCGCGAAGCCCATGGCGATACCGACGATCATGGAATTGCGCTGGTCGAAATCGATACCCAGATCGTGGGTCAACCATTGGCGCATGTTGCCGCCAAAAAACATGTGTTCGAGCGGCTCACTGATCTGCAGCGAGATATAACCCGCCAGCACCACCACCGGCACCAGAATCAGCGGCACCCAACCATCGGGAACCAGGCCGCGTCCACCCAACGGCAGTTGCGACCAAACCACTGCCGTAATCAGGCAGAAAAGTGGCGTTAGAACCAGTATCGAGATCATCCCGGGCAGATTGGCTTCCACTAGCGGCGCCAACCACAATCCCGCCAGGAAACCCAAAATAACCGTGGGGACCGCGCCCATCAACTCGATCGCCGGTTTCACCTTGGTACGCAGAGTCGGTGCCATGAAGTACGCGGTGTAGATTGCACCGCACAACGACAGGGGAATTGCTACCACCATCGCGTAAAACGCTGCCTTGAGCGTGCCGAACGTGATCGGCATCAGACTGAACTTGGGCTCGTTGTCGTTGTTGGCCGAGGAGCTTTGCCAAATGTAGTCCGGCTTTTCGTAACGCTCGTACCAGACTTTGCCCCACAGCGACGACCAGGACACTTCGGGATGCTCATTATCCACGGCAAAATTCTGCGCCGGTTTACCTGCGCCTTGAAACAGGATGGCATCACCGCGCGGCGCCATGGCAATCCAGTTTAACGCGCCGTCCGCCACTTTCTCATCCAGTGCCAGCCGCTCGGCGGTGGTGTTGAAGAATCCGATATTGCCTTCGGCATCACCCGCGACAAAACCTTTGCGACGGTGCTCCGATTGCAGACTGGTAATGGCAACACCAGGCTCCAACTCCAGCGTGCGCACATGCGCCAGGATGTCGGAGCCGTCTTTGTTGCGGGACATGAACCACTGGGCGATACGGCCCTGATCGTCCGCCAACAGCAGGGAAAAACCTCCCAGCAGGAATTCCGCCCGGGTAATGCGAGCTTCACCCTCGGTGACATGCACCATGCCCACCCGCATCTGGTCCGGCTGCTTGCGCAGATCGAAGATTTCAATCTGGTTGCGGTTTTCCAACAGGAACAGCCAACGCTGATCCAGACTCATCAGAATCTGGTCCACCGGCGCGGAAGGCGGCGGCAGCACCACGGTGTCCTGCTCCTCCAACGTCACTTCGTCGGACATGAAGCTCTCGACCTTCTCGAATACTTTCAGCACGACCCGATTCTGACCATCCAGGGCGGCGATCTTGAGCACGTCACCGGCATCACGCACCGCCAGTTGCTGGATCGAGCCGTCCTGCACCAGGGCCAGCGGGGTTTCTCCCATCGGGAATTTCAGCTTCGGATCCAGGACCTTGTTGTCACCCTCGTAATGGGCGTCGTATTCATGTTGCAGCAACAACACTCCGCCATCGGCGTAGCCCAGGGCGAACATGTGGTTGGAGGGAGCGTCCTTCGCAAAGGCGGTAATAGGCGCAGACGGCAGGGTAGCGCCATGGGTCAACGCCGCACCCGTGCGGGCGTCAAAGAACAGGGGACCTTTCTGACGATCGATGGCCAGGCCCACCATGGTCTGCTCTTCCAGCACCACATCGTAAGGGTCCTGAATCTGCAGAGAGGTCAGCGTGCTGCGCTCATCAATCGATGCCGGCAGGAACAGCGGCAGGATTTCGTACAATAAATAAAAGAAAATCAGGCAGATAGCAAAGATGATACTGATGCCACCTGCGGTGATCGTACCGGTGGCGATTTGGTCCTTCAACTTCCGCATCTGACGAATGCGTGCCATCCGCTCGGCCGGTATTCCGAACATTGTTGCTTGGGTTGTTTCCATAAGCAGGGCACTCGTCTGGTCATTGTCCCGGCCACACAGACTGTATCCGGGGTCTATCGCAAATAAAGGGGCTGCACTGTAATGCAGCCCCGTCTGTCTGCTCAAGTCCTACAGGCGATCCTGCCGCAGGCTCGAACTATTACTTGATGTTCAGCTTGGCCAGCGCTTTGGCAGCCATTTCGGACGGCATCGGAATGTAACCATCCTTCACCACCGTTTCCTGACCTTGCTTGGACAGCACCATCTTGATGAATTCGCGCTCCAGGGGCTGCAGTTCCTTGCCAGGAGCCTTGTTCACGTAGATGTACAGGGCGCGGGACAGCGGGTATTCACCGGTCAGGGCCTTCTCTGCAGTGGCGACAACGAAGTCAGCGCCGGCTTTCTTGGCCAGAGGTACCGCTTTCACGCTGGAGGTGGTGTAACCGATACCGGAGTAGCCCAGGCTGTTCACCGAACCCGCCACCGATTGCACCACGGATGCGGAGCCTGGCTGTTCGTTGACGTTGGTTTTGAAGTCGCCTTTGCACAGCGCGTGTTCTTTGAAGTAGCCGTAGGTGCCGGATACCGAGTTACGGCCGTACAGCTGCAGGTCGCGAGCTGTCCAGGCGCCGGTCAGGCCCAGATCGCCCCACTTGGTGATGTCCTTGCTGCCGCCGCAGGTGCGGGTGCTGGAGAAAATGGCGTCCACCTGTTCCATGGTCATACCGGTGATCGGGTTGTCCTTATGGACGAACACGGCCAGGGCATCAATCGCGACCGGCACTGCAGTGGGCTTGTAGCCGAATTTCTTTTCGAAGGCTTCGATTTCCTGATCCTTCATCGGGCGGCTCATGGGGCCGAAGTTGGCAGTACCTTCCGTCAGGGCAGGAGGAGCAGTAGAAGAACCGGCTGCTTGGATCTGCACCGCCACATTGGGGTAAGCCTTCTTGAAATCTTCTGCCCAGAAGGTCATCAGGTTAGCCAGAGTGTCAGAACCCACGCTGGACAGGTTGCCCGAAATGCCACCCACCTTTTCATAAGCGGGCAGTTTGGCATCAACTTTGGTCTCCGCCTGAACAGCGGATGTCATGATAGCTGCGCCGGCAGTCAGACCGACTACCGCAATCAATTTATTGAAATTCATGGATCTTCTCCGAGATGGTGGGTATTCCCAAGGGAGCATGCGGGATCGGGTTCTCCCTTCTGGGCTCGGAACTATAGGACGGCTTCGTGACAATTATATTACAGATCTGTTGCGGCCAAACCGGCATGGATCATCGGATCAGGGGACTGTCACGCCACCTACCCATCCTTGGAGCCACCCTTATAATGCGGCACCTTCTGAACAGGCTAACCCGCCATAGTGACAAAAATAATAAGCCGGGTCACATTGGGTACTATTTCCGCTTCGACAAACCATCGGCGCATGGTACCGTTTGCGTCACTATTGCCAGGCGCGCGACCTACCCGGTTGCTGGATCTGGGCTATAACTCGGCTATAACTCTAAGCAGTACATTACGTGGATAAAAAAATGGACGAACAACAGATTGACGACGTGCCCACTCCTGTGGGGGATCTGGCACTGCAAACCATCGCCATGCCGGCAGACGCCAACGCCGAGGGTGATATTTTTGGGGGTTGGCTGGTATCCCAGATGGACTTGGCAGGAGCGGTCACCGCCAATCGCCTGGCCCGGGGACGGGTGGCCACGGTGGCCATCGATTCCATGGTCTTCCTGCGGCCGGTAGCCGTGGGCTCCGTGGTGAGCTGCTATACCGAAGTGCTGAATATTGGCCGCAGCTCCATGACGATCCGCGTGGAAGTCTGGGCCCAGCACCATTCCGATACTGAAAACCGCAAGGTTACCGAAGGCCAGTTCACGTTCGTGGCCATCGACGAAAACCGCCGCACCCGGGTGGTACCCCGTACCTCCTGATGGTCGCTGAGCCGCGCACGGAAAAGCGTGCGCGGCTTTCATTGCTATTTCGGCTTCGTCAGACAAATTCCAGGCGGGCGTATTGCGCCACCAGCCACTTCTCACCTTCGCCGCGAAAATTCACCCGCACCCGGGCATTGGGGCCTTGGCCCTCGCAGCCCATGATCACGCCGTCGCCAAAACGGGGATGTCGCACCGACCGACCCAACTGATAGGGTGAGTCATCCGCCTGCACGCGCGCACCACCGAAACCACTGGACCGATAGTTTGCCGAACGTTCACGCACGGCGCCGAAATCCGAATCAAAGGTGGACATGGGGCGGGTCAGCCGCGCCGATGCCCGCACTTCCTGCAACAGGTGAACCGGGATCTCGCGAATGAAACGGGATGGCGCATGCAGCGCTTCCGTACCATAAATGCGTCGGCTCTCAGCGTAAGTGATATAGAGCTTTTGCATGGCGCGGGTGATGCCCACGTAGCAAAGTCGGCGCTCCTCCTCCATGCGGTGAGGATCATCGGCCGACTGCATCGACGGAAATAGACCTTCCTCGACACCCGCCATGAAGACGATGCGGAACTCCAGACCCTTGGCGGAGTGCAGCGTCATCATCTGCACAGATTCCTCATCGGCATCAGCCTGGGTTTCGCCAGCTTCCAGCGCGGCATGATCCAGGAAGGCCGCCAGCGTGGCGCTTTCCTGTTGCAGCGATATCTCAAACTCCCGCGTGGCGCTGATCAATTCCTTCAGGTTTTCTACGCGGGCTTCGCCGCGGTCGTCTTTTTCATTCTGGTGGAATGCTATAAGGCCCGATGCTGCGATGACGCGCTCGGTCTGTTCCGACAGCCCCAAGCCGCGGGTGTCCTGATCTAATTGCTCGATCAGTGCAAGAAAACCTTTCAGTGAATTGGCAGCCTTGGTCGCCAGCTCGCGGTGTTGCAATACCTGCAGGCTGGCCTGCCAGAGCGGGACTTTCAATTCCCGTGCAAGAGCACGAATGCGTTCGAGGGATTTATCCCCCAAACCTCGGGTCGGCGTGTTCACGACACGCTCAAACGCCGCGTCATCATTGCGGTGACAGATCAGGCGCAGATACGCCAGCGCATTTTTGATTTCCGCGCGTTCGAAGAAACGGTGGCCACCGTAGATGCGATAGGGAATCGAAGCGCGCAACAAGGCTTCTTCCAATACCCGCGACTGAGCGTTGGATCGATACAATATTGCAATATCGTCTCTGCGATAACCTTGTTGCATCGCTTGTTGAATGCGCTCGGCAATGAAGCGGGCTTCGTCCACTTCATTGAAGCCGGCATAAACAGCGATAGGTTCGCCGTCGTCACCGCTGGTCCACAGATTTTTGCCCAGCCGGTCACTGTTGTTGGCGATGATGCCGTTGGCGGCGCTTAGAATCACGGAGGTGGAGCGGTAATTCTGCTCCAGCTTCACTACCTCAGCGCGCCCAAAATGATCACCGAATTGACGGATGTTCTCTACGCGCGCCCCGCGCCAGCCGTAAATGGACTGATCGTCGTCACCCACGATGGTGATGGCGTTTTCGTCGCCCAGCAGTACTCGCAACCAGGCGTACTGAATGCGGTTGGTATCCTGAAACTCATCCACCAGCACATGGCGAAAACGTTGGCGGTAGTGCTGCAACAGCGCCGGATGCTTGAGCCACAGCTCGTGGCTGCGCAGCAACAGCTCAGCGAAATCCACCATACCGCCGGTGTCGCAGGCATCCTGATATTGCGCATAAATCTTCAGCAGGGTTTTCTGGTGCAGATCGCCGTGATCATCGATGTGCTGGGGCCGCAGGCCCTCGTCCTTGCTGGCGTTGATAAATCCCTGCGCCTGTTTCGGCGGCCACCGGGTTTCATCCAACTCCAGCGCGCGCATCACCCGCTTCACCAGTCGCAACTGATCATCGCTGTCGAGAATCTGGAAATTCTGCGGCAATTTGGCTTCTTGCCAGTGTAACCGCAGCAGGCGATGGGCAATACCGTGGAAGGTGCCCACCCACATGGCACCCAGAGGAGAGCGCAACAGCGCTTCGATACGGTGGCGCATCTCAGCCGCGGCTTTGTTGGTAAATGTCACGGCCAGAATATTGTGGGGCGCCAGCTGACGGGCCTGGATCAGCCATGCGATACGGTGCACCAGCACGCGGGTTTTGCCACTGCCGGCGCCGGCCAACACCAGCAAACGGTCGGCGTCCGACGTCACCGCCTGGCGCTGCGCTTCATTCAGTGAATTGACAATGCTATCGATCGACATGGCCCGCATTGTACAAGTGGATTGAATAAATCGCTAAACATAATAAAAAGCAGGCAAATTTAGTAACTTTCCCCATAAAGCCGGCTGGATTTGCCAAAAAGCAGTCGATTCCAGGCCAAGTCAAAAAAATGTAGTAAGAAAGTTTCACGTTCTGTAAATAAACGTATATATTTTTTGCTAACCAAAGTGCGAAGGTGCGTCTATTGGTTGGTAAATACAGAGATAACAAGAAGAAAGTGCATGGATTGCTGCCCCTTTCCACTTCCCCTTCTTGTGGTCTCCCCTTCCTGTTCATGCACAGTTTGGTTCACTCATAAAAAATAACTAAATGGAGTTCAACTCTAATGGCACACAAACCCTTCAAAGTTACTGCCCTGGCTGCAGCGATAGCAGCAGCCGGCGCGGTGACTCCGGCTTTTGCTTTGTTCGATTACGAAGAAGGTGATTTCAAGATCCAAGCGGATACGACCGTAT
>DATLII010000271.1:0-4755 GCA_035539495.1 Dongiaceae bacterium | reverse complement strand
TTTTGCTCGTTTTGTCCGATGTCCCGCGTAAACGATTGAATCGATGAGGAGTTGCCGGTTGCTGTTTGACCACTGATGATGTCTCATGCCCGATCTCTGTGGATGGACCTTCAGTTTTTAACCGTTCCTGCGATACCCTGTCTTTTACTACGGTGGGGTGGTGGGGGATTCTGCTATTTGCCAAGCCTGTTGCCGCAAGCGGATTGGCAACGTTTTTGGTTAGCGTAAAGAGCCTTGTCGTGAGCAGCGTTCGCTCTCTGACACTTTTTTTTCGGTGATCGTCAGAGGTCAGGGTAGTCGTCTGATTGGCGGGCTGCTGGTTCTGTACATCGTTGATATGAGGCGTACGCGTATCCGGCCTACCATGTTTATCGGTTTGATAGATATGAATGTCGGTTTTGAAAATTTTCATTACGCCCTTCTAAAAATGCGAGAACACCGCTGAACAAGCGCGCAATTACATATTGACCACGCACGACAGAACGTAAGAGGTTGCTGTTTGTCCAATGGACTACGTTGCGAATAAGTGGCTGTTGGCTGGGCAAAGTTCCGGTGAAAGCGTATCGATCCAAAGCGACCGGACATTCTGAGGCGCTGTGGCTTCAGGATGAAGCTGGGCTCATGACATTAAATCCTCTTCATGGAATGGCGTGTGGGCTGGAGATCTGGTGTTGATAGCGCTTGCGCACCCGCCTGGGTTCGATCCCACTATAAAACCTTGATCTGGGTGGCGCGGCGGTTAATGAAGACAAACAGGCGGCCCGACAACGGATCGTGCTGCAACTGCTCCTCCGTCAATGCCTATCCTCCGTTGACCCTATTTGCGCTCTATACTGACCGATACTATTTTCAACGGCTTCCCAGCTTAGTTGTCCCAGGTTCTGGAAAAGCATGGGGCCGGTTCGAGTTGCTTTAACTTGCGTCAAGCATTTTTGCTGAAAATTGACGATCCTCTGATAATTTTCAGCGCTGTTTAGAGAAATCACACCGCTTTGCTGGTGCATGGGAGACTGCAAGAGTGCATCAACCGCTCTGCCCATTGCCTGCGCCAAAAAATCCTGGGGTTCCGATATATGGGGTCTTAAACTCGGCATATCGGCAAGTTGTTCTGTGATTTTTTCGGAAAACAATTTCTCGAACGAGGCGCCGGGATCGGCAGCGGCGAGTACTGCTTTGGGCAGTGTGACGCAGCATATTTTTCGTTGTAACGGCGAATGGTAGCTCATGATCATGCAGTGAAAATGCTCATCATGCATGCTTGCAAACAGCCTGCCTGTCGGTATGCCATGCGGAGCAATATGATTCGAAGTAACACGGTCATCGAGAATGCTCGACGGATGAAATCCCTGCATATGCAGGTTCGCCAATTCGTCGCCCCCGACGGTTCCCAAGCACAATACCGGCTCCACAGGGTACGGGCTGAACTGTTTCATCATTTCATGGAGCATCCCTGAGGACGGGCTGTATAAATACTGATGTTCCTCATCGCCATCAGACGATGGCGAAGGTGCGCCTGAATACGGCATTTGTTCTTGCTTGAAGAGCTCCTGAAAGAAGGGATCGTGTCGATTTCCATCGTTCTGTATGTAATAGAACATTTGAAGGTTTTCTGGCATTTGACGTATGGCGTTTTCCATTTTTTCTACACAGGTGTCTTTATCAAAGTGCACCGGAGTGCCATACCTCTTATGCTGTCTTTCTAAATTATCAGCGACTTGATACAAATACTCTTCGCCTTCAGCGCTTAGTTCATTGCCATTTTGTTTGTCGAATATTTTAAAAATTTCGGTTTCCTGCTCTTGCATCGGAAGTTTTCCTTTGACACGCTTGCCGCCCATCTTGCCGATGTAATCCGGCTGGATTTCCCCCTCGAATTGTTCTTTTACGTTTAATACCATTTGTGCGGTATTGAACTCCGCACGGCTGATCCGCCCCGCTGCGTAAGCGTAGTACAGCATGTCCTTGATACGAGTCTCATGCAGCTCCGTTCCTGGAGGATGCGTGCGTGCCATTGAAAGATGACTGATCGCCTCCCAGTTCCCTTTGTCAATCTCATGGCACATGGCCTCGATGACCTCGTTATGCTTTTCCAGTTTTTCCAAATCTCTTCTTATTTTGGAATTCAACCTGACCGGACGCAGGTAGTACTCAGCCTGATCCGGTCTGATCTTTTTGAAATTATTGTCATCCAATTTAGACAGGCTGGCACGAATGTTGAAGTTCGAAAGGCTGCCACCCTTTTCGTAGAGTCCGCGAACGGCTGAGGCGGCTGGAGCCGCGATGGCCGGCGTGTTCGCAGGCGGGGGCTCATTTCGCATGGACGCGGTATTGATGTAAGGCACATTGGATTCATGTATGGACGGGAACATTCTTACTCTCTTGAATTATTTGTGAGTTGTAATCAGTTTTGCACGCGTGCGCCGACGTTGCCTCAGCGTTCACTTGGCATTTCATTTGGAGGGGGTGGTTGCTGCTGGCAATGGGTGGCTATCAGGGACACGAAGTTCCATTTGGACAAGTAGGAAAATTGGCACAGGGCATGAGGGATTTTTCTGTGCCGGGGCTGAAATTTTGGTTTGCCAACGGGACGATTTTGCGTCAGTCCTGGTGGGGCACTTGGCACCTGGAGGCCAAAATAAAAGTGATGGATTTGTGTGTCAGGCTAGGCACAGCGACAGCTTGCCTATCGCGCGCATTTGCAACGACGCATGGCGCAAAAAGACGCGCTTTTATGCGCATTCCGTTGCCAAGTGACCTACTAGTAATATTGGTGCTACGCGAACCTGCCGCGAAAGCGGCTGGGACGCTGCCAGCCCGCTTCGCTCTGGTTATCCACAAAACAAATCTTGATCTGCGCGAAGCCGCGCGTGGTGAAGAAGACCCAGGCGGTTGCATCCTGCTTGTTGCGCGTGATGTACCAGCGCGCGTCGCCGTAAGCCATGCCCCAACTGCTGGCGCGGTAAACCAGCAGGTCGGCTTCGCCTCGGCTATCGACAATGGCGGCCCGGACGTGGGCTTCGCCCATGACGGGGGTCTGGTAGATTCTGGCCATAGGTGTTTATCCGCTTGTGTCCGCGCATCGCTGCGGCGATACTGCGTCAATCGTCATTCTCATCCTGTCGGAGTCTTTTCATGCTGCTGAAACTACTGCTCGGTCTGCGCAACAACGCCCATCAGGTGGATGTGGTCAAGCTCAATGGGGAAACCCGGCCTGTGCTTGGTACTTCCCATCCGCAGGAAGAAGACCGACGCGCCAATATCCTGCGGCAGTGGGGCATGCATGTGGCCTCGCCGAGGCAGGAACGGCTTGCCGGCATCGACCAGCCGCTGCCGCAACGCACGCAGACCATTCTGTCCCACCAGATCGACCCCGACTTGCGCCAGCAGATCAACAGCGGAATGGGAACCTTGAGCGATTCCCGCCAAAACAATCAGCCGGGCATCAAAGAGCGCGCGGCGGTTCGTCGGCCGGATGAACAATCCTCCTGAGTCAGAAGGTCCAGCGGACGCCGCTTAGTCATCATTGAAAAAGACAGGCAACGGCGGCGCTTTCTCGTATAGTGCCGTCCTCCTTGTCGGGAGACGGCGTTGTACCGAGTACAGCGGGGCCGTCATCCTGGTTTTTCGCTGCTATGCCATTTCAATACTTGATGATAGGGCGATTGGGGTAGTTGGTTTGGAAGGGCGGCGTTTCCTGGACCAATTTGGCTCTGGTTTTTTCCATTTCCCATTTTCCCTTCATTTGCTGTTCCATGTTGTGGCCATGATGTAGCCGGCCAGCGAACTTTGGAATCGCCTGCGGGCCGATGTCCGTCCAGCCGAAGGGTTTGCCTTGATAACCCTGATGATATTGATCGGCGAGGCCAACGCCGGTGCCGATCATACCGAACGCTTTCCATCCGTTTGAAAGTACTTTTCTCGCTGCTCCTGACATGATTTTTCTCCTGTTTAAACTTCGGGTTGCATAAGTGCCTTGTGGGCATGGGGGTGAGGTACTAATTTACAAAGTCATTCAGTGAATCCGTATGAGCGGGTTCCCGTGCATGCTCCTTCCTGTAAAAATCGGTCTGAAAGTGTGGCTTGTTTTTTTACGTCTTTTACCTCTCGGGAGAAAAGACGACCGGGTGATCGATGGCGGCGCACAGCGCCCGCATGGTGCGTTGCGCCGCATCGGTCGATGCGCTGTCCTGCGTCGTGCGATACAGAAAAAGAAGATCGTCGTCAGGCGCTTCGGCCGTCAGCGGCAGGGAAGAGAACCCGAGCCGGTTCAGCGCGGTTAGCGAGCGCTGATTGTGCTCATAGACCGAGGTGAAAATTTCGGTAATGCCCTGGCGCGCCAGATGGTCGAACAACAGCTTGGCCGACCTGCGGCCGAAGCCGCGATCCTGAAAATCCGCTCCGATCCAGAAATAGAAATAAGCTGCGCCGTCCGCACAGCGAGCGCCGGCAATGCCGACAAAACCCCAGCTTGCGTGCATGACCGCATACAGGCGGGTACCTGGCAAGTTCGCTTCCGTGTTAATCCAGCGCTCGGCGTCGTCCAGCGTATCGAGCGCATCCAGCCGGGAAACGGTGGCGATTTGCGGATCGCGATATTGATAGAGCAGGCTGGACGCATGTTCGGGGCCGATCGGCTCAAGTGCGAGTTCGCCGTCGCTGGCCGCAGCGGCAGACCATCCGGCTTGCTGCCAGCGTTGCAGGCGGCTCACCAGGAGCATGCACAAGGCGTGGCATTCCGCATTTTCCGGTTCCAGC
>DATLII010000270.1:0-21919 GCA_035539495.1 Dongiaceae bacterium | reverse complement strand
GGATATTGGAACGCCAGAAATACGCCTTCACGCGCACGCTCTTCCGGTTCCAGTTCCAGCAGGTTGTGGCCCTGGAAAATCACGTCGCCACTGATGACCTCGTAACCGTCGCGGCCCGCCAGTACATTGGCCAGGGTGCTTTTGCCAGAGCCGTTGGGCCCCATGATCGCATGCACTTCGCCTGGATTCACGGTGAGGGAAATGCCGTTCAGGATGGTTTTGCCATCCACTTCTGCTACCAGGTCTTTCACCACTAACATCGGAGTTTTGCTCATATCAAATCAACCAACCGCCCCTTCCAGACTCACTTCCAGCAGCTTGCCGGCTTCCACCGCAAACTCCATTGGCAATTCTTTAAATACTTCTTTGCAGAATCCATTCACGATCATCGACACTGCTTTCTCCTCGTCGATACCGCGCTGGCGGCAGAGGAACAGCTGGTCGTCACTCACCTTGGATGTCGTGGCTTCATGCTCGATGATGCTGTCGGAATTCTTGGTTTCGATATACGGGAATGTATGCGCGCCACACTGGTCGCCGATCAGCAGCGAATCGCACTGGGTGTGATTGCGAGCGTTGTCGGCGCGAGGCGAAATGCGCACCAGACCGCGATAGCTGTTCTGGCTGCGACCGGCGGAAATGCCTTTCGACACGATGGTGCTCTTGGTGTTTTTGCCCAGGTGGATCATCTTGGTGCCGGTGTCCGCCTGCTGGAAATTATTGGTCAGCGCCACGGAATAAAACTCACCTACGCTGTTGTCGCCGCGCAACACCACGCTGGGGTATTTCCAGGTGATGGCGGAACCGGTTTCCACCTGCGTCCAGGAAATTTTCGAATTCACACCGGCGCACAAACCGCGCTTGGTCACGAAGTTGTAAATTCCACCCTTGCCATTGGCATCGCCGGGATACCAGTTCTGCACGGTGGAATATTTGATTTGTGCGTCGCCCAGGGCAACCAGTTCCACTACAGCGGCGTGCAACTGATTTTCATCGCGCATCGGCGCGGTGCAGCCTTCCAGATACGACACATAGCTGCCTTCGTCGGCCACGATCAGTGTGCGCTCGAATTGCCCGGTGTTCAGTTCATTGATACGGAAATAGGTGGACAGCTCCATCGGGCAGCGGGTGTTCTTCGGGATATAAACGAAAGAACCATCGCTGAAGACGGCGGAATTCAAAGCGGCGTAGAAGTTATCCTGACGGGGCACCACGCTGCCCAGGTATTTCTGTACCAGCTCTGGGTGATTCTTGATGGCTTCGGAAATCGGGCAGAAAATCACGCCGGCCTTGGCCAGCTCTTCTTTATAGGTAGTAGCGATCGACACACTGTCGAACACCGCATCCACTGCGACGCCGGCCAGTTTGCCGCGCTCATGCAGGGGAATGCCCAGCTTTTCGAAGGTGGCCAGGATTTCCGGATCCACTTCGTCCAGGCTCTTGGGGCCATCCTTCTTTGATTTAGGCGATGAGTAATAGCTGATGGAGTTGAAATCCACCTGCGGGTGCGGCATCTGAGCCCAACGCGGAATGTCCATTTTTTGCCACTGGCGATAGGCTTCCAGCCGCCACTCCAGCATCCACTCCGGTTCGTTTTTCTTGCCAGAAATGATGCGGATGACCTCTTCGTTGAGGCCAGGGGGCAGGGTGTCCGATTCCACCTGCGTGACAAATCCGGCTTCGTATTCGCGACTGATCAGGTCGTCGATCTCGTTGCCTTTGCTCATGGTGCGGGTCTCTTATGGCTGGCGGGCATGACCGTGCTAATAACAAGGATAAGCAACGGATGGACGCCGGGTCGGCCTGGGCCGGGATTTGATTCTTTTGTGACTCTCTCTACGCAAGCCAGACTAAAATAGTCGGCTATTTAAATCAATACCAATATGGTATTCTTTTGCGAATCGGCATGGGCCGGTATGAGAGAAGGCGCGCATTCTATGTTACGCATCGGCAAAATGACAGATTATGCCCTGGTGCTCATGCACCGGCTGGCCAAATCCCCCTCGCATCAGCTGCGGATGGAGGAGCTGGCGGCCGAGACACGGCTGGGGTTGCCCACTGTACGCAAGCTGATGCGGCAACTGGTGAACGCAGGTTTGGTGCGTTCCGAGCGGGGTGCCAAAGGCGGCTATCAACTGGCGCGTTTCCCCGAGCTAATCACCATCGCACATGTGGTCGCGGCAGTTGAGGGCCCTCTGGCCATCACGGAATGCTGCGACGATGACGGCGGTTGCGAGCTGTCCGGCGGTTGTGATGTGGAATCCCAGATGCCGACCCTGAACGAACTGATCACATTAATGCTCGGTTCCATTTCCCTGACCGACATGGGGCGTCTGTGCGGCAATGTTCAGGGCAATCTGGGTGTGCTGCTGACGCGCATTCTGGAACGGCAGCAATTCCAATTTGCTCTGGCTGTGCCTGCCTAAGTAGCCCCTTAAGTAATCTGCTTAACCAGTCCCGCTTAAGCGGCCATCCAGGCACGGCATTATTACCAGTGTCGCTCCCGCCTGTTCGCCCGCCACGTTCGATCTGCCATAATCCGCCTTCCTTAATTGCACCGCCTGAATTCCAATCCATTAAATTGAAACCTACCTGACAAGAGGACACTCAGGATGTCGACTATTTCTGGGGTAACCATGCGTAAATTGACCGTCTCCGTGGCGCTGGCCACCCTGTTGGCTGGCTGTGCCGCCGACGGCTCCTTCGATACCAGTGCCGCGATGAACGTGGGCGCTGGCGTACTGCAAGCCGCTACCCTGAGCGAGGACAGCGTGAAGCAGACCGCGTCCCTCGCCGCCCAGCAGATGGATACAGAAAACCAAGTTCCCCCCGCCAGCAATGCCTACAGCAAGCGCCTGGCCAAGATCACCCAGGGCATGACCAACATCGACGGCCTCAACCTGAACTTCAAGGTGTACCTGTCGGAAGAGATTAATGCCTTCGCCATGGCGGACGGCACCGTGCGGGTTTATTCGGGCTTGCTGGACGCCATGCCGGATGATCAGGTGCTGGGTGTTATCGGCCACGAAGTGGGTCACGTGAAGTTGAAGCACAGCTATCAGCAGATGCAGCAGAAACTGCTGACAGATTCTGCTTTTGCCGCCGCCGTTTCCGTGGGTGGCACAGTAGGCACGCTGACACAATCGCAGCTGGGTCAGTTGGGCGCTGCTGCTGTAAGTGCCCAGTTCTCGCAGAAAGATGAGCTGGAAGCTGACCAATACGCCGTGACCACGCTGCGCAAACTAGGCAAAGATCCGGCTGCCATGAAGCGCGCCATTGAAACCCTGCAAACCCAATACGGCTCCGAATCCAGCTTCCTCAGCTCGCACCCTTCCAACGCCAAACGGATAGAAAGAATCCAGGCTGCAATTGACAGCAAGAAGTAAGTGAAAGCAAGAAGTAAGCACGTCTATACTGGATTGCATAAGCCATTGAAGCTGTCAGGTGCTTATGCAATCCGCTTACGCTACCGTCTCGCGCGTCGCCAATGAAACCTACGGGCATTCCCGCCGCATCATGCCGGACCAGCCCTGGTGGGATAATCTCGAAACCAGCTTTCACAAATTTCCCGACGATTTCGAACTGGATCTGCCAACCCAGCTGATGGTGGATGGCACGGTGGTGGTGGATGTCGCCGTGCGTACCGCGGTGGCGTGTGCGGTGTCGACGCTGGCGTTGCCGTTGTCGGCCAATCCGCTGCGGCTGAAGCAGGACATGGAAGACGGCGATCTCTATCGGGAATTTGCCAGCAGCCATGACGCCAGCCGCTTTTTCCGTTTTCCCAATGTGAAAGTGGACATGCGGGAGAGCAAGCCGGGGCTGATCCGTTTCAATCCGCCCAACGGCCAATGCCGCGTACTCAGTTTTGACAGCCCATTCCAGCCGGTAAATCCGCGGCTGCACGACCGCTATCTGAAAAACCAGCGCAACTGTCGCGCCATCGCCCAATATTGGACTCATAACGGCGGTCCACGTCCCACTATTTGCGTGGTGCACGGGTTTATGGCGGATCCCTATTGGGTGAACAGCCGCTTCCTGGCGCTGCCCTGGTTTTACAAATTGGGCTACGACATTTTGCTGTATACGTTGCCGTTTCATGGTGCGCGACAGGGGCGATTCTCACCGTTCAGTGGCCACGGCTATTTCGCCAACGGCATTTCCCATATTTCGGAGACGGTGGCGCATTCGGTTTATGACTTTCGCATTTTTCTGAATTATCTGGAGCAGAGGGGTGTGCCGCGTTTCGGTGTCACGGGCATCAGCCTGGGTGGTTATACCAGTGCGATTCTGGCGGCGGTGGATGAGCGCTTGCACTTCGCCATTCCCAATGTGCCGGTGGTGAGTTTGCTCGATCTGATTTTGCAGTGGTTTCCCGCCAATATGATGATCAAGACAGGGCTGCGGTTGAGCGGGATGTCTATCAAGGAAGCACGTCATATCACGGCGGTGCACTGCCCGCTGACCTATCCGGTAAAACTGCCCAAGGAACGGCTGATGATCATCGGTGGCGCTGGCGATCGGTTTGCGCCGCCGAAGCACGCGCGGATTTTATGGGACCACTGGAATCGGCCGGATATTCATTGGTTTCCGGGCAATCACATCATTCATCTGGATCAGGGACGTTATCTGAAAGACGTCGCGGCGTTTTTGCAGGACTCAGGCTTTGCGGAATGAATTGAAGACCACGGAATAAGGTAGGCTTGGAATAAGCGGTTAACCTGGCCGGCTTCTCGTAAGAAGGGTCTGGCGGGGAGGTCCTGAAGCAATACGGCGGTACCGGGAGGCCCGGCACCGCTCCAAGGAAGACAATCAGTGGGCTTTGACTTTGCCCCCGGTCTTCACTTTGATGTCGTGGAGCATGTAGTACAACACATATCCGCCGACGCCCAGGGAACTGAGTAGGGCCAATATACCGGCGACAACAGCCTCATCAATGTACATAAATTCCTCTCTGTATCTTTTTAATGATTGTTTTTGTCGATACTGCTGACCAGGATCAATGCCCGGTAGCCTGAATGTAGTCCAGCGCCCGGACTAAAGCACCACTATGTAACTATACAGTCTGAATACCACTTTCTTTATACCCAAATTCTCCGTCGGTACGGCCGGTCTCCAGGGCTAGACTGAAGTCAGGAGGACCCGTCACATGAGTCAAGCTGCGCCGACCACCCTGGATACATGGGTCCGCCGTTTGGGGGAAGAGGAGTTCCCTATGTTTGCCCACACGGCTCGCAGCATCGCAGCGATGTCGGCGGACGATGGTTCTTCCACAGGCGAACTGGCCCAGGTGATCCTGCGTGACAACCCCATGACGGCCCGGGTGCTGAAGATGGCCAACAGCGCTTATTACAATCCGGGCGGGGTGCGTATCAGCACCGTTAGCCGGGCCATCGTGATTCTGGGGTTCGATACGGTGCGCAATATCGCCCTGTCCATTGGGCTGGTGGAGACCATGCTGTCGGGGTCCCGTCACGACAATGCGCTGGCGGAACTTGTGCGGTCGTTTCACGCCGCGGTGCAGGCACGAGAGCTGGCAGAGCACAGCCGCAGCGGTAATACCGAGGAACTGTTCATTGCAGCGCTGCTGTACCGGATCGGTGCCGTGGCCTTCTGGTGCTTTCCCTATGGCAAGGATGCGGCTCTGGACTGGCAATATCACAACAGCTCCGACCGTGACGAGGCGGAGCGACGGGTACTGGGCTTCACCTTGCGCAACCTGACGCTGGCGCTGATCCGCGACTGGCATTTGAGCGCGTTGCTGGCTGCGGCTTTGGCGTCTGGCAACCGGCGGGAGCGCAATCAGGTAGAACTGGCCTATCGCTTGGCAGACGCAGTGGAGCAGGGCTGGAATCACCCGGAAACCACCGCCGTGCTGCACAAAATGGCCAATCTGCTGGGCAAGCCGCTGGAAGAGGTGACCCGTCTGGTCTATCTGAACGCGCAGCAGGCTGCAAAAGTGATGGCGGACTTTGGTATCGTCAACACCGCCCGCTTTATTCCGCCGCCGCCCGGCGATACCGAGCTAACACCCGCTGGAACGGCACCCGCCCCTGATCTCCATCTGCACCTGCAAATGGGCATTCTGCGGGAGTTGGCCACGCTGTTGAGCGAACGGGCGGATCTGAATCTGGTGCTGAGCACGGTGCTGGAAGGCATTTACCGCGGACTGAAAATGGATCGGGTGGTGCTGGCGCTGCTGGACCCACGCCAAGCAAAGCTAGTGGCCCGCTATGTATTGGGGCAGGAACGGGAGACGCTGCAGCAGCGCTTCCAGCTGGATATGGCGACGGGCGGCGAGCGAGGTCGAGACCTGTTTTTCAGCCATGTGTTGGACCAGAACGAACCTCTGTGGGTGGACCGCCGCACCCGCCACCAATTGGCGGACCTGTTCAGCCGCGAATTGCATACCCTGCTGGGGCCGGGGGAGTTTTTTGTGGCACCGGTGCGAGTGCACGGACAGCCCCGGGGCGTGATCTTCGCTGATCGCAATCCCGCCCACGGGCCCCTGGCTGAACAGGACTATCTGAGCTTCCGTCACTTCTGCGACCACGCCAACATCGCTTTCAATCTGCTTAGCGGTGATGGCAGGCGCAGTTGAGGCGGCTTAAGTAGGCGGCTTAGAGCAGGCGCGAGCGGACCTGGCGCAAGGGTTGGGCCAGTACCGGCGGCGCGCGGTCGATCAGGCGATCTGCGGTTTGTCCCAATTGGTCCAACTGTTGCTCCAGTTGTTGCTGTAGCTGTCTGAGCTGCTTGCGACGCAGTGCCAGCTTCAGTTCCAGCCGAGCCAGTTCGCCTTTGGCACGCTCGCGGCGGGTCATGGCCAGCGCGATCAGATTGTGCCGGTTGACTCGGTCGGTGATGCCGTAGCGGCCTAAATAATAGCCGGCGGTGTCCACTTGCTGCAGCGCCAGTTCGGCGACCTGCTCCAGATTTTTAATGGGTTTTTTGTTCAAGGGGTTCCTGTTCATAGGATACCTGTCTTCAAAAAGTGAGGGTTGAAGAGGTCGCCACCCTAGCGGGATCAGTTAGAAGGATCTACCTAACTTCCCACCTGGGCTTCCCGCTCTAACGTCACTGAAACCCAGGATAAGGCTCAGTTCGGGATCGGGTTCAGGGACGACAAGCCCAAAAAAAGTGCACTATAGTGAAAAGCGTAATCCAGGGAATCCTTCGGGGACTATGACCAGCGCATTCCGGCAGAGGAAGAGGCGGCACCGTGGTACAGGAGTAGTCCTTGTCCTGTGCTGCCTGCTGTCTTTGTTGTTGCCGGCGCGTCTTCAGGCCGAGGATGCCTACCAGATCAAGGCCGCGTTTCTCTACAACTTCACCAAGTTCGTCACCTGGCCTGCCGAGATGGAGCAGCAGGGCGGTGATTTGCGCCTGTGCATTTTCAATAGCAATCCGTTCGGTGAATACCTGTATCAGTTGTCTGGCCGCAAGGTGCGCAATTTTGAGTTGAAGGTGATTCAGCCGACCAGTGCCAGCGAACTGGAGTCGTGCGCCATTCTGTTTCTGGTGGGCGCGTCGAATCGGGAGCAGATGCTGGAAAAGCTGGCCACCCGGCCGATCCTGACCGTCAGCGATCAGGAAGATTTTGCGGTGGATGGCGGTGCCATCGAGCTGCTGTCCGAGAACAACCGCATCCGCTTCGACGTCAATTTGCAGACTGTGCGTGACAGTGGTCTGAAAATGAGTTCGAAACTGCTGCAACTGGCCAGGCAGGTGCGCTGATGATGCACGGATTCTGGCAACGTTTTTCCTTCAAGCAGAAACTGACCCTGATGATGCTGTTCACCATCGCCAGCGGCGTGGTGCTGATCGGCCTGTTTTTCGTGATTTATGAGCGTTCCCACATGCGCGATCAGCTGGAGCATGAGATCGACGTGGTGTCGCGGGTTGCCATCGGGCAATTGTCGGCGGCGCTGATGTTCGACGATGCGCGCACGTTGCAGGAAAGCGTCAACAATCTGCGTTTCGATAGTACGGTGGAAGTGGCCTGCATCTATGGCGCGAACGGCGAGTTGAAAGTTCATTCCTTTCCCGGCGATAACACGCCGGCAGAATGTCCGGTGCCACCGGACAGCGTCGTCAGCGGTTTTCACGACGACTATTACCAGGTGCGCAAGACTATCTACATGGACGACACGCATTTGGGCACTTTGTATGTGCGTGCCAATCTGGAGTATGTAGAGCAGCACATGCGCCGTTACATCTACATGATGCTGACTGCGCTGGCGGTGATTTCGGTGGTGTCGCTGCTGGTGGCGCTATGGCTACAGCAGGTGATTACGCATTCCATCATTCGGTTGGCGGAAACGGCGGGGCGCATTGCGCGGCAAAACGATTATTCGTTGCGGGCGGAAAAAACCAGCGAGGATGAAATCGGCGAGACGGTGGATGCGTTCAATCAGATGTTGGCGGTAATTGAACGCAGCGATAAAGAGCTCAAGCAGAACAAGGCGGAGCTGGAATCCATTGTCGGCGAGCGTACGGCGGAGTTGCGCACAGCCAACCGGGAACTGGAGGCGTTCAGCTATTCGGTGTCTCACGATTTGCGTTCTCCTTTGCGGGCGATCGACGGCTTCAGCCAGGCCTTGCTGGAGGAATACGACAATGTGCTGGATGATGTCGGCAAGGGTTATTTGGATCGGGTGCGGTCCGCCACGCAGCGCATGGGATTGCTGATCGACAGCTTGCTGCGCTTGTCGCGGGTAACGCGACAGGAGATTCAGCTTGAGCCCACGGATTTGTCCGCCATGGCGCGGGACATCGTGCGTGAACTGCAGGAGGAATATCCCAATCGCAAGGTTGAGGTTGAGATTCAGGACGGGCTGGTTGCCAGCTGCGATGCCAAACTGATGCGGATCGCGCTGACCAACCTGATCGATAACGCCTGGAAGTACAGTGCACGTCAGCCGATTGCATCGGTGGCGGTGGGTTGTAACGAGAAGGTCTACTTCGTGCGCGACAATGGTGCCGGATTCGACATGCGTTACGCCGACAAACTGTTTGGTGCGTTCCAGCGTTTGCACACCAAGGAAGAATTCGAAGGCACGGGCATTGGTCTTGCGACAGTAGCACGGGTTATTCATCGTCATAGTGGCGATATCTGGGCGGAGAGCGAGCCCGGCAAAGGCGCCACCTTCTATTTCACCCTCGCCTGAAACTGTCCGTTCGCTCGAGCGCGACTTCCTGCGTAACCTGATTTTTATATGAATGGCCTATTGCACAAATCGGCTTTTGGCGCCGATCTTGTAGCGCTGACGAATATCTGGCCAGCCAAAAAGACGATTTCCTGCTATGCAGGCATGAAAAGTGCTGCAAAGGTTGACCTTTGAACCGGCTGGACGTAACGTCACTGATGCTCGCAGTAAATCTCTGATATTTCGTTCTGGAATAATAAGAATGGATCCTATGACCATACTATTAGTTGAAGATAACGCTGATGATGAATTGTTAGCGTTGCGAGCACTGAAAAAAACCAGCGTCCCCAGCAATATCATCGTGGCCCGTGATGGCGAAGAAGCGCTGGATTATCTGTTCGGGCTAGGTAAATACGCCGGGCGCAATGTGGGTGATCAACCCAAGGTTGTGTTTCTGGATTTGAAACTCCCCAAGCTGAGCGGCATCGATGTGCTGCGCAGCATCCGCAAAGACGACCGCACCTGCCGGATGCCGGTAGTGCTGTTGACCTCTTCTGATGAGCCGCAGGACCTGATCGACGGTTACGACAGCGGCGCCAACAGCTATATCAACAAGCCGGTCGACTTCAATGAATTTGTTGAGCAGGTCAAGCTGTTGGGCCAGTACTGGTTGGGTGTGAACCGCGTTCCCGCACTATACTGATTGAAAAACCGGTGGAGAAACGCGTGGACAGGCTGCTCAAAGTGCTGATCGCCGACGATTCGGAAGATGATGCGCTGTTATTGGTTCGGCAGTTGAAAAAAGGGGGGCTCAGCTGTTGGTTCGAGCGGGTGGATACCGCTGATGACATGCGTGTTTCCCTCAACCGCCAGCATTGGGATCTGGTGGTGACCGATCACAACATGCCTGCCTTCAGTTCCGCCGAAGCGTTACAACTGGTGAAAGCCATTCAGCCGGATACCCCGGTGATCGTGGTGTCGGGCGCCATCACGGATGATGTGGCCGTGCACTCGATGAAGGCCGGCGCGCAGGATTACATCATGAAGGACAACCTGGCGCGGCTGGTGCCGGCGGTGGAACGCGAACTGCGTGAAACCGAGCACCGTAATGCACGCAAGGAAGCCGAGCAGCAGGTTGCCTACCTGGTTTATCATGACTCCCTTACCGACCTGATGAACCGCGACCAGTTCAAGAAGCAACTGGAAGCAGTGCTGGAAAGTGCGCGCGTACACGGTGAAGAGCACGTGCTGCTGTATGTGGATCTGGATCAGTTCAAAATCATCAACGATACCTGTGGTCATGTGGCTGGCGACGAATTGCTGAAGCAGATCGGCAAGCTGATCAAAAGCGAATTGCGTGAGCAGGATCGGGTGTCGCGCATGGGTGGCGACGAATTTGGCATCCTGCTATGGCAATGTGGCCTGGAAGTGGCACTGGAAACAGCGCGCAAGGTCCACAACGCCATCAAGGAATACCGTTTTGTTTGGAATGAGCAGCGCTTTGTGATTTCCTGCAGTATCGGTGTGGTGCAGTTGAACAGTGCATCCACCGACGTGGAGGAAGTATTGGCCAGTGCCGACATGGCCTGTTACGCCGCCAAGGACAAAGGTCGCAATTATATTCAGGTATTCGATGCCAACGACCGTGAGCTGACTCAGCGCCGTGATCAGATGCATTGGGCCTCGCGCATTCGCCGTGCATTGGACGAAGATGCGTTCATGCTGTATTCCCAGGCCATCGTTGGCTTGGCGAAGCCCGCCCGGCACGAAGAATTTCTGGTGCGCATGCGCGATAGCAACAACAACGTGATCGCACCGGGCATGTTCATGCCTGCCGCGGAGCGTTTTAACCTGATGCCACTGATCGATCGTTGGGTGATCCGCAACGCTTTCGCGCACGTTAAACAGCGTCTGGCGCAGAAGCGGGCGGGTGAAAGCGATTTGTTTTTCATTAATCTGTCCGGCTCCTCCCTGAGCGATGAATCCTTCTTTGAATTCGTGCATCAGTGTCGTGAGGAGTTCGAGCTACCCCAGCGCACCATCTGTTTCGAGATCACGGAAACCACCGCAATCTCCAATCTGGAAACAGCGTCGCAATTCATTTCCGAAATTCGTGATTTGGGCTTTCTGTTCGCGCTGGATGATTTTGGCGTGGGCATGAGTTCGTTTGCGTATCTCAAAGCCATTCCTGTGGATGTGTTGAAAATCGACGGTGGCTTCGTGCGCAATATTCTGAACGATCCGATGGATCAAGCCATTGTGGAAGCCTGCAATAACATTGCCCATTCTGCGGGTCTGATTACCGTGGCGGAGTTCGTCGAGAACAAAGCCATTGAAGACCGGCTGCGGGAATTGGGCGTGGATTTTGGGCAGGGCTATGGTATTGAGAAGCCCCGTCCTCTCGATGCCTGAAGGCCGCTGGTGGCTATTCGGGCTTGCATTGTGGTTGGCTCTGCCGGCCTGGGCTGACAGTGCAATTTCTACATCCTCTTCTAACGTTCTTACCGATGCCGGTGGTGCGCTACCGGCATTGTCCTATGCGCCTGAATTTCAATCCCCGGAATGGCCTGAAGTAGAAACCAGCGTGGATCCGGAGGATTTGCCGGAAGACGATCCGTTGGAGTCGTTGGAGCCGGGGTATATGGATCGCAGCTTCGATTATCTGTTGAAACAGCATAAGTCCATCTCGACGCGGGTGGAGGTGATGGCCCGTTCCATCGATCGCTACCTGGGCGGCGATATGGCCATGGCGGAGGAAAACGAGACATTCATGAAATTGCAGTTGGCGGAACGCTGGATCGAAGGCGGCAAATGGGAGCCGGACAACGATTTGAAATTCCGTCTCGATTTGCCGGCTACCAAGCGTCGCTATCGCCTGGTGTTGACCTACCGCCCGGATTTCGACAACGAAAGCCTGGAAGAACGCACGTTGCCCAGTAATCGCGTGCAGGCCGTGGAAGAGGACAAATCCCTGTTCGCCGGTATCGCCAGTACGATGAAGAATGAAGCCGAGAACTGGGAGGGCCGAGTCCAGGGCGGTATCAAAGTGCATTGGCCGCTGGACCCATTCGTGCGCTTCAATACCAAACGTGAGATCGAGTTGGGTGAACGCTGGAACCTGAATATACGGAGCGGCGCCGCCTGGTTTGCCGAGGACGGTTTCAATGCCAACAATTCGTTCACCTTCGATCATTCCCTGGGGTCCAATCTGCTGTTTCGTTCCACCTCGTCGGTGCAGTGGCGGGAAGAAGAGGACACGCTGGAAATGGGGCAGGTACTGGACCTGTTCCATACTCTGGATGAGCGGCGTTTGTTGGATTATCAGGTGGGTGTGCTGGGCACCAGCTTTTCCAATCCGCACGTCAATATCTATTATATGAGCCTTATTTATCGGCAGGATCTGTACCGGCATTGGTTGTACCTGAACGTGGTGCCCCAATACGCTTTTCTGCGCGAGGAAGACCTCGGTACCCGCAACGACGACAATTTTGATGAAGAACTGTCCCTGCTGGTCGGTATCGAGGTGTTTTTCAACCAATTCTGAACCGCTATTCATTGCTATAGTGAAGGGACTGCGCATGTGATCCGGAACCGGCGGCTGGCAATGAAGAAAGGCGGGATCCCCATCCTGACGATACTCTTTCTCTGTTTGTTTCTGGCGGCCTGCCAGGAACCGTCGCAGCGTCCCCTCAAAGTGGCTACCAGTCTGTGGCCCGGCTACGAACCGCTCTATCTGGCCCGTTACCTGGATGTGTTCCACACCGATATCGAAGTGGTGCAATTGGGCTCCGCCTCGGATGTCTTGCGGGCGTTCCGTAATGGCAGTGTGGAAGTGGCGGCGATGACGCTGGACGAAGCCCTGATGCTGGCCGCGAACGGAGAGCCCCTGACGGTTTTGATGGCGCTGGATTTTTCCAACGGGGCCGATGTCGTGATGGTTTGGCCGGATATCAAATCCCTGGCCGACCTCAAGAGTCGACGAGTGGGGATTGAAAGCACGGTACTGGGTGCCATGTTTCTGACTGCGGCGTTGGAAGAAGCGGGTCTGACGCTGAATGACGTTCAACTTGTGAATCTGCCGCAGGATCAGCATTATGACGCGCTGTTGCAACACCAGGTGGACGCTATCGTCACCTTCGAGCCGGTACGCACCCGCCTGCGCAATGCCGGCGCGGCCATATTATTCGATAGCAGTGCAGTGCCCGAGCTGATCGTTGACGTGTTGGTGGTGCACCGCAATGCCATTGAGGAGCGTGATGTTCAACTGCAGGATCTGGTGCGTGGTTATTACGAGGCGCGCAGTTACATGGTGACGCATCCGGCGGAGGCCCATGCCTATATCGCCCGTCGTCAGCAGTTGACGCCGCTGGAATTGCAACAGGCCTATACCGGCCTGCGTCTGCCTTCGTTGAACGACAACATTCGTTGGATCAGCGGCAGCCCCAGTCCGTTTCAGGCCCAGGCCCAGCATTTGTATCAGCAGATGAGCGAGCGCAAGCTGGTGCAGAATGGCGCGGTGCCTGATATCCAGGCGTTGTCGCGCTGGCTGGAAGGGGTACGACCATGAAGCGGCGTCCGTCTTCCCTGCGCATCCTGGTGGTATTGGTTCTGACGGGCACGCTGCTGGTGCTGGGCGGTGGTCTGTTGTGGAGCCAGTATCTGACGCGCAAGGAACGCACGTTCGAAGACATCCGCCAGCAACTGCGCACGCAGCTGATGATGACGCAAGCGCGCGTGGAGCGGGATTTGGCGAGCCGCAATCTGTCCGGCGCGGCGAGTGAAGTGGTGATGCTCAAGCTGCTGGATGATGTGCAGTTGACGGCGGTGGTGGATGAATTGGGCACCGTACGGTTCAGTTCCAATTTTGTGATCGTCGACCAGCCGGCGGCGTCTCAATTGCATCAATTCAACAACGAACTGTTCCAGCAAGTACAACGTAATGGCAAAGCGTTAGTGGTGATCGATCGTAACCACGTCAATCTGTTTGCCTACTATCCGGTGATTTTCAGCCGCGCTGATTCCAACCTGCGTCCCGATCGTGTCGGCGCCTTGTTCGTGCATTGGAGCCTTGCGCGGCCTTATCGTTTTTTGCAACAGCAGGCATGGCGTGAGGCCGGTTATCTCGCCCTGCTTTTGATCGTGACGGTGACATCGCTGTTATGGTTGTTGCAGCGACGCCTGTTGCAGCCGCTACGACGCCTGCAGCAGAAAATAGAATTCAGCGCCGGTGGGCAGGACGTACCCTCCTTTCACGATCCGAGCGTGACGGAAGTTGCCGGCCTTGGGCACGCTCTGGACCGCTTGCGGCAGTATCAGCACGCTGGTTTGCAGACAGTGCGGCGTAGCGAAGAGCGTTGGCTGTTTGCCCTGGAGGCGGCCAGTCAGGGCGTCTATGACTGCGATCTGGTAAGTGGGCAGACTTTTTATTCTCCCCAATGCCGAAAAATTCTGGGACTTGATCCGGCTGCCGTTCTAGGCGCCGATGCCTGGATGACGTATGTGCCGGACGAAGACCGTCACTTCGTTGAGCGTCGTCTGCAACGGCATTTTCAGGGCCTGTCGGATCTGTGCATGGCGGAATACCGTGTGCAACCTGCGGATGGCAGCCAGCGCTATGTGCTGATGCGGGGACGGGTGATGGAGCGTCGCGCTGACGGTGCTCCCATGCGCTTCATTGCCACCTACAGCGACGTCACCAATCGTCGCCGCATGGAGGACGCGCTACGCGGCAGCGAGGAAAAATACCGGCGTCTGTTTGAGATGGCGCAGGAAGGCATCTGGGTGATCGATGCGGACGGCGTGACCACCATCGTCAACGAAGCCATGGCCAACATGCTGGGTTACAAGCGCGAGGAAATGATCGGTCGCCACCTGTTCGATTTCATGGATGAAGATGCGCGGCGGTTGGCGCAGGAAAATATGAAACGCCGTTCCCAGGGCATCGAGGAACAACATGATTTCGAATTTCTTTCCAGCAACGGTCGCCGGGTTTACACCACCATGCAAACCGCACCCGTGTTTGATGCCAACGGCGTTTATGCCGGCGCCATTGCGGGTGTCATCGACATCACTGAACGCAAGCGCGCGGAAGCCCGTATTCTGCAACAGGCGCTGTTTGATGAACTCACGCAACTGCCCAACCGGCGTCTGCTCAACGACCGCTTGAGCCAGGAGCAGGCGCGTGCACTGCGCCACCAGCACACGGGCGCGTTGCTGTTTATCGATCTGGATCATTTCAAAAACGTCAACGATTCCCTGGGCCATCCGGTGGGCGATGCGCTGCTGATTGAAATTGCGAAGCGCCTGCAACGTGTGGTGCGGGAAGAGGACACACTGGCGCGACTGGGTGGCGACGAATTTGTGGTGCTGCTGCCGGAACTGGATCCGGAGCCGGCTGCGGCTGCGGCGCAAGCCCGCAGTGTGGGGCTGAAAATGCAGGATGCGCTGACGGAAACCTTCGACATCGACGGGCATCGCCTCAACATCAGTTGCAGCATCGGCATTGCGTTGTATCCGCTGGAGCAGGAATCCATTCACGACATTATCAAGCAGGCCGACGCCGCCATGTACCGGGCCAAGCAGGAAGGCCGCAGCACGCTCTGTATTTTCAACAAGGAAATGCACGAAGCAATTGAACGCAATTTGCGATTGCAGATGTTGCTGCCGGGCGCGTTGGCGGAGCAGCAATTTGAATTGCATTACCAGGCACAATTCAACCATCGGCGCGAGCTGATTGGCGCCGAGGCACTGCTGCGCTGGCAGGAACCGGAACTGGGTTGGGTGCGCCCGGACCTGTTTATCCGCGCGGCGGAGGAATCTGGCTTTATCGTACCGCTTGGCGATTGGGTGTTGCGCAGCGCCTGCGAGCAACTACGTCAGTGGCAGGAACGGGGCCTGCCTGCCAGCTTCCAGCGCCTGGCGATCAACATCAGTGCGCGCCAATTTGCTCAGGACGATTTTCCGCAGCGGGTACTTGGGTTCACTCGTGCCGCCGGTGTTGAGCCCGGTCAGATCGAATTGGAAGTCACCGAAAGCATGCTGTTGAACCGGCTGGAGCAGGTGGTGGAAAAAATGCGCGCCTTGCACGAGATGGGCTTTTATATTGCGCTGGATGATTTCGGTACCGGCTATTCTTCGCTGTCGTATCTGCGCTCACTGCCGTTGCACAAGCTCAAAATCGATCGTGCCTTCGTGCGCGACATTCAGCACGACCGCAACGATCGCGCCATCGTTGAAACCATTATCGCGATGGCACGGCACATGGAACTGGACGTCATTGCGGAAGGTGTAGAAGACGAGCAGCAGTTTGAATTTCTGCAGGAGAAGGGCTGTTTGCAGTATCAGGGTTATTACTTCGCGCGACCAGTGGCGCCGGCGGCGTTCAACGAACAGTGGCTGCCGGGCGACTGATTACACGCATTCCAGCAGCGGCGTGGCCGTTTGCACTTGGGCCGGTTCCTGCCGGAACAGCGCCACTTTCAGATTGTCGGCACGGTAAACCTGCTGCTCACCCAGCCAGACTTCTCCATCCGCCACGCCCATGGTGAAATCCCGAGTCAGGATACGGCGGACGTGCACACGGTCTTGCAGGGTGCCGGACTGCGGCAGGATCTATCCCAGGAAACGCACGGTGTCCACGCCGATCGCCCGCGCCCGGCCGTGATGGCCGCGCCACGCCAGATAAAAACCCAGACACTGCCACAAACCATCCAGCGCCAGGCAGCCCGGCATCACCGGGTCGCCGGGAAAGTGGCAACTGAAAAACCATTGTTGGGGATCCAGATCGTATTCGGCCACCAGGGCGCCGCGATGGTAACGTCCCTCGTGCTCGGAGAGCGACACCACCCGGTCCATCATGCGCAGGTTGCCCTGAGGCAATTGTGGCCCTGCCGATTCGTTGGCGTGGAGGAAATGCTCGAGTTCCGGGCGGCTGTAGAACGCTTTTTTCAGCATGACGGAATGCACCCTTGCGTGAAACAGGCAGCCACAGGGGTTGCCGAATCCGTGGCCAATTTGGACAAGTTTTAGAATGGTAGTTGTCCAGCCAGTCAGCGACAAACCAGGGTGTGTATCAAAAGATTTCTCATGGCACGTCAGTGTTGAATCCAACACTGATAATCATGACAGTCCTGTAAACAAAATCGGGAGGAAATGAATCCTTGCTGTCTGCCGCGACGGGATTCCGACTGGTTTCTTTTTAAGCGATGTCTGCTTTCAGGCGGTGCAATTGATCATATTTTGAATATTCGACGCGCTGCACGTTTTCCGTACTTTTTTGACTTTATGATGCAGCGCATTCACTACCGCGTTGACTGTTGCTCGGGCATTATCCTGCCGACAGTCTCGGCTGGTTTCGGTATCAGGGAAGAAGCTGGCACAACGCACAAGAACTCAGCCGGGGGGCTAAGGGTTCGGGGGAATCACATGTCATCTTCACCCAAATTCAAAGTCATCGTGAACGGTGTGGCCGAGGGCTATCATCCGCAACGCGTTCGCGCAGCTGTCGGTAATCGCTTTGGCATCACGCCTGCGCAGGTGGAACAATTGTTGGCGAGCCAGGGCGGCCTGCTGACCGAGTTGGTGGACCACCAGACTGCCTGGCAATTAAAGAATCTGTTACAACAATTGGGCGTGAGCTGCCGGATTGCGCCGGTGCCGTTATCCGGTTTGAGCGATAAAGCCCGTCAGATGAGCCTGCAGGCACCTGCCGCTGACCGTCATATCGGCCACGCTCCCATGCGTCGTGCCAATCGGCAATCGGTGCCGATGCGCAGTGGCAAGATGCCGACGAAAATGCAGCCGCGCCCGCAGCCGGTGGTGCGCTCGCCGTTGTGGCGCATGTTGGCGTTGGTGGGTGTAGCATTCGTGCTGGGCTGGTATCTGCAAACAGGGCGAGCGCCGCTGCAGGGCAATCCCGCCCCGGTGGTGGCGGACATCATTCACTGAGGTTGTCGTTCACTGAAGTCGTTCGACCTCCGCCTCGGTTGGCAGTCTCGGTTTGTTTTGGTACGATCGTTCAAAATAATAACTGACTCCTCAGCGGAATTCCCTTGCGCCGATTTCTGAAAAAACTGGGCTACACCCTGTTGTTGCTTGTATTGCTGGCCGTGGCGGGTGGTGCTTTCACCGTCTGGCCGTTCCTGATGTTTCCCGTTACCGAAATCACCATTCAGCGCCCGACGTCGTTGCCTGCGTTGCCAGCCGACACGTTGCTGGCCGGTGTGGCGGAGCGCGATATCACGCCTCCCATCGGCATTCCCAAGATGGGCTATTCCGCCTGGGCCAGGGAGGCGGATGGTTTTCGCAACCGGCTCAAGGCGCGCGCGTTTTATCTGAAACCTGCGCAGGGCGAACCTATCCTGTTGCTGCAGGCCGATCTGCCGGCCAGTTCGCTGGTGCTGCATCACGCGGTGGCGCAGCGGATTGCCACCCACACCGATATTGGCCTGCATAACCTGTCGCTGCATGTCACCCATACTCACAGCGGTCCGGGGCAGTACATGGACAGCGATTTCTACAACGCCTTCGGTTCCAACAAACCCGGTTTTGATCCCGCGTTGTTTGATTTTCTGGTGCGGCAGATGGCCGATGCCGTGATTGCTGCGTATGAAAGCCGGCGCCCGGCCAAGATCGCGATTGGCACCGCGGAAATTTACGGTGCCACCAAAAACCGCGCGATGGGCGCGTATGTGCGCAACGAAAACGTGACGGACAAACGCGAGGACGCTGCCGCCGCGCTGCAGGCGGTGAATCCCCTGATCACGCTGGTGCGCATCGATGCCCGCACGGATGCCGGCGACTACAAACCGCTAGGTGCGTTTTCCAGTTTCGCTATTCATGGCACCGGTATTCCACCTTTCACCAAGCCCTATCACGGTGATGTGTGGACTTTCTTCGAACGTGAACTGGAATGGAATATTGCCCGCACCTACGACACACCGTGGAAGCCGGTGCACGGCCCGTTCGAAGCCAATCACGCCGACAACAATCCCAATTATCATCAAGGCCAGCGCGGCGACAGCGAAACTCGCCGCATTGGTTTGGCGCTGGCGGAAAAAAGCTGGCAGCTGTTCCAATCGCTGGATGACCAGTTGCGGGACGACCTGACCATCACCAGCGCCATGCGTGAAATCGATCTGTTGGCGTTGCGTCCGCAGGATGAAAATATTCTGTGTGAGCGCGCCATTGCCGGCACTGCTGTGGTGGGTGCGGCCAAGGGCGATGAAGTCTTCCCGATCAGCTATCTGCCTCCGTTCCAGCGCGGCTGGCCGGATGATGGCGATGGTGATTGTCACGCCGAAAAACGCTGGATGTTGTCGAACTTGCAGGCGTGGGGATTGACGCCGTCCCGCTATCCGCATCGCGTGTCGATCACAGCATTCCGTATTGGCGATCGGGTGCTGGTGGGATTGCCGTTCGAAATTACGTTTGAAGCGGGTAATCGTATTGGCAAAACTGTTTTGGATGCATTGGCTGATGCATTGACGGACGCGCCGATAAATACCGCTGAGCCTGTGCAGCAGGAGCCTATTCAGCAAGTCATAGTCAGCAGCCATACCAACGGCTTTTTCGGCTACAGCGCCACGCATGAGGAGTACTCCGCGCAGTGGTACGAAGGTGGCCACACCATTTACGGTCCGCGCACGACCGAATTTCTGGCAAAGGAATCTGCCAAGTTGGCGACGGAGCTGCTGCGTCAGCCTGGCTATGCCGATCTGCCACAGAGCTGGACGTTCGCGTTGGCCAGTAAGAGCTATTATCCACCGGCGCTGGTGCCGTCGGGTTCGCGAGTGGAGTTGCAACCACCGGTATTTGTCGATGCCCAGGTCAACCTGGAACCCTACTGGGAAACAGAATTGCTGGATGTGAATCCCTCGGTGCTGGATTTGCACGAGCCATTGTTGTCCATTGAGGTCAGCGACGACGGTGAAGTGTTTTCGCCGTTGCGGGATGCGCGCAATGTGCCGGTCAATGATCAGGGCTACGATCTACAGATTCTGCACGAAGGCGCCAGTGATGCGGGAATGTCCCGCTACCGCTTGCGCTGGTTTAATCCCGAAATTGCGCGCCCCGGCCGCTGGTTTCGTTTCCGTGTCGAGGCCCGTGCCGGCCAGGCGGTGTTCCATTCCAGTCGATTTCACTGACTGATTGCACAGATGTGTGGCATTTTTATTGATCCGTTGCACAAATTCGGTAGTAAGACTTGGGTTGCGGCGCCCGCGGGTTTACCATTCAGACCACTTTTGACCTGACAGGAGAGTACTCATGAAGAAGACACTGCTAGCCAGTGCCCTGCTGTTGTTGACAGCGCCGGCCATGGCCGCCAATTTCAACTACACCTACGTCGAAGGCGGCTACGGTGAAGTGGATAGCGGCGACGACGTAGACGGTGACGCCCTGTTCCTGGGTGGCTCGGTCGACATTCAGCAAGGTTTCGGCCTGATTGGTAGCTTCTACACCATCGATTTCGATGAGGAAGCTGATGGCACCATCTTCACCGTAGGCGCCCAGTTCCACACGCCCATCAGCAACCAGGCGGATTTCGTTGGTAGCGTTCAGCTGATCAACGCAGAAGTGGATTTTGATGACTGCTACGGCGACTGCAGCGAAGATGACACCGGTCTGTTGTTGCGCGGCGGCGTGCGTTTCGCTATCCAGCAGAACCTGCACCTGGAAGGCGACATTTCCTATATCGACAACGATTTCTGGGATGACGATGAGCTGGGTCTGAAAGCGGGCCTGCGCTTCTTCATCAACCGTCAATTCTCGCTGGCCGGTGGATTCGCTTCCGACCAGGAGCTGGACGGTCTGTTCATCAGCGGCCGTTTCGACCTGTAATAGTTGAGCTGGCCGGTTCGTCGGCTACTCATCAAATAAAAACGCCGGTAGCTGTCGCAAGACATTTACCGGCGTTTTTTTATGTCTCAGCGCAAGCCGCGTCGCCAACCCATCGCGACGCCCAGGCAGGTCACGACTGCCACCAGTAATGCCGCCAGCGCCATCACTCCGTCACGCACATTTTTGCCGGCGAAATCCAGCCAGTGATATTTGTGCAGGAAGCCAAAGCTGTAGCCTTCATAACGATCCGCATCGCGCACAACGCTGGCAATGGCGCCGGTCGATGGCTCCCAGTAAGCGGTGGCGTGATCGTCGCTGGCAAAGGCGATTTTCAGCACGGGCAGACGTTTGTTGAGAAAACCATATTCGCCGCTGAATTCGGTGATGGCCTCGATGGAGGCGAGGGGTGTTTCGTTTGCAAGACCGAGTGCCTGTCGTGCAGCTTGTTCGGCCGAGGTGTTGAGCAACGCTGATTTTTCGCTGAAGCCCTGCACTGGTTGCAGCGTGAAAGCAGCGGATGTGGCAGCGCCCGCATGATGCTGGTGTTCTTGCATGGGGCCTACACGGGGCGCGGGCAAACGGCAGACCGCATCGCCGCAGCCAACGATCACCGCATTTGCTTGCTGCGACCAGATATCGGTGGCAGACGTTGCAGCCAAAGCTGCTGCGTTCCAGACTGGCAACGATGTTTGTTCAATGCGAGCAGGCGTGGGTGTGTGCAACAAATGCCAACCCCCCGAGAATGCAAACAAGCAGGCGAAGAGGCTGACACCGATGCCGAGGCTGCGATGCCAGCGCTGCGCCGGCCGTTGTCGGCGTGCAAAGGCATTGCGGCGCCACAGTATGCCGTACAGCACGATGCCACCCAGTCCCATGGTGGCGGCGGCAATCAACATTGCCGTCATCAGACCGGTGACCAGCGGATGCTGCGGCAATAT
>DATLII010000269.1:0-4872 GCA_035539495.1 Dongiaceae bacterium | reverse complement strand
TTGCCGGTGGTGTGGAATCCATCTCGCTCACCCAGAACAAATACAAAAACGTTTATCGCAACGTTTCCAAAACTGTCACTGCTATCGATCCCACGGCTTACATCCCGATGATCGAAACTGCCGAGATCGTGGCGGAGCGCTACAACATTTCCCGCGAAGCGCAGGACATCTATTCCCTGCAAAGCCAGCAGCGTACTTACGCCGCGCAAAAGGCTGGCCTGTTCGACGGCGAAATCGTGCCGATGACGGTGCAGAAAGCCAATTTCAACAAGGACACCAACGAAACCACTTACGAAACCGTCACTATCAGCCTGGACGAGTGCAATCGCGGCGACACCAAACTGGAAGGCCTGCAAAAGCTGGAGCCAGTGTGGAAAGACGGGCAGTGGGTGAAGCAGGGAAAATTCATCACGGCAGGCAACGCATCGCAATTATCGGATGGCGCTGCTGCGTCACTGTTGATGGACAGCAAACTGGCAGAAAAGCTGGGTCTGCAACCGCTGGGCGCCTATCGTGGTTTGGCGGTAGCCGGTTGCAAGGCGGATGAAATGGGTATCGGCCCCGTGTTCGCGGTACCGAAGCTGTTGAAACGCCACGGCCTGAAAGTAGATGACATCGGCCTGTGGGAATTGAACGAAGCGTTCGCCTGCCAGGTGATTTACTGCCGCGATCAGTTGGGCATCGATAACGACAAACTGAACGTGAATGGCGGCGCGATTGCGATCGGTCACCCGTTCGGTATGAGCGGTGCACGCATGGTGGGTCATGCATTGCTGGAAGGAAAACGCCGCGGTGTGAAATACGTAGTGATCACTATGTGTATTGGTGGTGGCATGGGCGCAGCAGGATTGTTCGAAGTGTTCTAGCAAGCAGGATCTTCATTTTTTCTGCTCCCTATAAGCGGTCGCAGACTCACTGGTCTGCTAAATTTGCGCATGGCGTAATGCGGCTGAATATGTGAGACTCCCGCTGCGATGTAGTTGTACGCACTCTCGAAGGAACGAGAGTTGATAAAACAATAAATAAAACACTACATGGAGCGTACTATGCGAACCTATCGGTTAATAATTCTCTGTCTGTTCCTGCCTCTGTTTTTATTAGCCTGCAGAAACGTGGAAACCAGCGTTTCTGTAAGCTACGAGGGCCTTGGTAAAATCACTGAAAGCAACCAGCTTGATTGCGGTGAGCGCTGCGAAGCTGACTATGTTGTCAGGCCTATCGGTATTGAAAGTTCGCGCGGTTACGGTATCAACATTTTGGCCACTGCTGCGCCCGGTTATGAATTTTTCGCCTGGGATACGTCGAAGCTTTCTTTCAGTGGAGACCCAGAATGTGGGCCTGATCCCGTTTGCTTGCTGGTCCTGTACGTCGACTGTAACGCCTCGCTTCCCACGCTCCCTTTTCTGCCGGGAGTCTGCACTCAATACGAAGGCCACAACGAACAGCTGCACGCCATTTTCGTTCCTGCCAATAGCGTTGTTCTGTCGGCACGCAATGCCGCTAATGAAACTTGCCTGATCGACACAGGTGGAGTGCTGCGGTGTTGGGGGAAAAATGTGGAAAATGTTCCCGATACCAGTTTTCAGAATCCGCAGGATTTGCAAGTGGGCGGCGACATGGCTTGTCTGCTGCACGGAAAAAAGCTGAGTTGCTGGGGAGCGGCGTTGAGCGAATTCAGCATGCCTGCATTGACGTCGACTACGCACTTTGCCCTCGATCCGGGGAATACGTTTGGTTGCGCCATCGATCAGGGCAAAGTGCGCTGCTTTGGTATTGGCAGACCCGAGATGATGACGCCGCCTGCACTGAAAAATCCCACCGAATTGTGGGCCTCCGATCAGATCATGTGCGCGCGCGACGACAACGGCACTCAATGTTGGGGTATTGGTATAGAGGGCCAGGCCAATCCTCCTGCGCTGACCAATGTGCAGAACATCACGTCGTCTGAGTATGGTGCCTGCGCGATAGCGGACGGCGGTCTGCATTGCTGGGGTGATATGGCAAAATTTAATGCGCTGAATGCGCAACTCATCAATCCATTCTTCGTGGAACTCGCGCCTTCTTCATTGCTGTGTGTGGGCGACGACACCGGTATGCGCTGCTGGGACCGGGAGCCCACCCGCCTTTTCGGCATGCCCGACAGCTTGAAAGATTCCACCGAACTGAAAGTGAGCGACAGTCAGATTTGCGGTCGGGACAGCAACGGCCTGGAGTGCTGGCGGATCAGCTTCAACAATGTGGACGGCTATCACGTGCTCGCGACAGCTCCAATACCCCTCAACGCCTCATTACAACAGGCTTCATCGTTTGATCTAGCAGCGTCGGGCGCTTGTGGCCTGAATGGGCGCACGCTTTCGTGCAGCGGATTGCACAACCTGCCGATCAATGACCGCCGCATTGTGCCCCACACAGTGTCGCTACTGCAGCCAACCGCAGTGGGTGTCAATTACGACGCGCTCTGCATCGGCGGCGCGGACGGATTTCAGTGTCCCTTTGTTGCAGACTATTCATCGCTTGCCCGCGATATCCCGCAGAAACTGCTTGGCGTAACGGCAATCGATCTGAGTGATTGGAATGGGTGCGTGATTCATCAGGGCAAAGTCACCTGCTGGGGCTATTCCGGCTACGGCATGCTGAATCCGCCACCGCTGCAGAATCCCGTTGCCGTATCGCTGGGCAAACTGCATGCCTGTGCGCTGGATGATACCGGCGTGGTGTGCTGGGGTGCTGAGGTGCCAAAACCGTAACGTTCGATCATCGGGCGGAGCTTCCGGCTCCGCCTTCTCCTCGCTCGCAAAAATTGATTACCTCATTTCTGCGCCAGCGCCGCGCGCAAATGTTCTGCCATCAAATCAATAAACGCGCGAACTTTCGCGGAAGCAAAACGCCCCTCGCGATGCAGAATATGCACGGGCACCGGCGCCGGTTCATATTCACTAAGCAGAATCTCTAGCTCACCTGCCGCCAAATACGGCGCCACCTGGTAAGACATCAACCGTGTAATACCCAAACCGCGCACAGCCGCTTCAATGGCACCATCATTACTGGAAACCCTTAGCCGTGGTTTGATGCGCACGCTCACCGTTTCGTCCTGATGCCGCAACCGCCATTCCACATTGGTATTCAAGCTACTGGCCACAATTACTGGATGTTGCACCAATTCTTCCGGCCGTTGCGGAATGCCCTTTTGCTGCAGATACGACGGTGCTGCACACAGCACGCGCCGCACTTCGCCCACGCGCAATGCACGATAACTGGAATCCGTCAGCTCACCAATGCGGATACCCACATCAATGCCTTCCTCCAACAGATTCACTACCCGATCCAGAAACAGTGCCGACACGTCGGTATCGGGGTAACGCTGCAAATACTCGACAATACCAGGCATCACGTACATGCGGCCGAACAGCACCGGCGCTGTCACCACCAGCGCACCCCGTGGTTCGCTGTTAATACCCTGTGCTGCTTCATCCGCTTCGTCGGCAGCTGCAATTACGCGGCGGGATTCCTCCAGATAGCGCTGGCCCGCTTGGGTGACGCGCACAAAGCGCGTGGTGCGGTTCAACAACTTGACCCCCAACCGTTCCTCCAGCAATGCCACCGCCCGCGTTACCGCAGCAGGTGACAACGCTAAACGCCGCGCCGCAGCGGCAAAGCTTTCCGCCTCCGCCACGGTTACGAACACCGTCATCAGGTACAAGCGATCCATCTGCATCTTAGCCGTCGCGCGTCACAAACCCAGTTCACTTAAACCAGGATGATCATCCGGGCGACGGCCCGCTGGCCAGTGAAATTTGCGCGCGGTTTCCGCAATGGGCAAATCATTGATACTAGCGAAGCGCCGACTCATCAGGCCCTTTGCATCGAACTCCCAGTTTTCATTGCCATAGGAGCGGAACCACTGGCCAGCATCGTCGTGCCATTCATAGGCGAAGCGCACCGCGATCCGGTTTTCGCCAAATGCCCACAGTTCCTTGATCAGGCGATAGTCCAACTCGCGGTTCCATTTGCGGGTGAGAAATTCGATGATCTGCGCGCGGCCCTGCGGAAATTCAGCGCGGTTGCGCCACTGGCTGTCTTCGGTGTACGCCAGCGCCACCCGTTGCGGATCGCGGCTATTCCAGCCATCTTCCGCCGCGCGAACTTTCCGTTTGGCAATATCCAGCGTGAAGGGTGGTACCAGCGGTTGCGGTATGTTGGCAGTCATACATCATTTCCTTCCCATCAACAGTTCGAATTCGGCTTCGGTGTAACGCGGTGTAATGTGTTGCGGGCAATTCCAATCCCAGGCTTCAACCTGAATCAGAATACCCCGTTCCACCTGCGCCTGATACGCGGGATCTTCCAGTTGTGCCAGCAATTCTGGTGCCTCTGCTTCATGCAGGATGCGCGCGCGGCCCCACAACTTCAGGCGCCGGCGGTGGGCATAGTCCATCAAAAATAACATCACCCGCTCATCGCCCATCAGATTGCCCGCGCTGATGTACTGACGGTTGCCACGGAAATCAGCAAAGCCAAGCGTGCGCACATCCAGTACTTTCAGAAAGCCGGGCGGCCCGCCACGATGCTGGATATAAGGCCAGCCATTGTCGGCCACGCTGGCCAGATAAAAACTGTCCCGCGCGTGAATGAATTCCGCTTCGCGCACAGTCAGCTCATTGCGCGGATCGGCCGCCTGTTCAAACCCCTGATTGGCCTCGCGGCTACCATACAGCCGCTGCGCCGATTTGACCGGCTCGGTAAAGGTAATATCGGAAAAGGCTCGGGACATGACACGGACTCCCTGGCAAATGATGTAGCCGCCATGTTGCCGCATTCCGCCAGCCTGCAGAATCACCGCCATTCGCAATTCATTATTTCAGTGGGCGCAAT
>DATLII010000268.1:0-8256 GCA_035539495.1 Dongiaceae bacterium | reverse complement strand
GATCCGGACACGCGGGAGCGCCGTGGTGATCGTGCGTTGGGGGAGATCTGGATCAGTGGTGGCACCGTAGCGGCCGGTTACTGGAATCAACCCGCGATCAGCGCGCAAACGTTTGGCTTGTTCACGCTAGACGGTGCAGGCCCATTTGTGCGCAGTGGGGACATCGGCATGATCGCCGATGGCGACCTGTATGTGGTGGGACGACGCAAGGAACTGATCATCGTTGGCAGCAAGAAACTGCATCCGCTGGATATCGAACAGGTGGTCAACGTTGCCAGCGCTGCGTTCGTGCCTTATGCCACTGCGGCCAGTGCCTGGCAGCGAGGCGATACGGAAGCCTTGGCGATTCTGCAGGAATTGAAACCGGACGTTGCGGCGGATCAGTTCGATACCTTGGTGACGATGATTCGCGATCAAGTGTTCGAGCGTTTTGGTGTGAGTGTTGAACGCATTTTGCTGTTGCGGGCCGGCAGTCTGCCGCGCACGCACAATGGCAAGTTGCAGCGATTGAATGGGTGTGGTCGGGCGGATGATGGCTCGCTGGGCGCGAATCTGTTGCTGGACTGGCGCGTGGATGCCGGAACTGTCAGCTTGGGTGACGCCGACACTGCGGTTGATCTGACGCAGCTTACAACAACGCAACGCCAGCTATGGGATCTGTGGACGGAATTGATGAACCGTCCGCCTCGTTCCATTGATGATGATTTTTTCAGCCTCGGTGGGCAGTCCATCATCGCCACACGCATTGTTGCGCGTTTGCGCCAGCAGTTTGCGGTGGATTTATCGATTCGTGGCCTGTTTCAGTTCCCATCCATTCGCGCGTTGGCAGCGCATCTGGACAGCTGTGCGGGAGAATCTGGCCAATCGGTTCCGGCAGCCAGTGTGGCGGTGTTGACGCGCGATTATGGCGCGGGTTTGCCGTTATCGTCTGCGCAGAAACGGTTGTGGTTGTTGCACCGGATTGATAGCGAGAGTGCGGCCTACCATATGTGTGCCAGCTTCGTGCTAGCTGGTTCGCTGCAAACCCTGTTCTTGGAACAGGCGTTGGCAATGCTGGTGCAGCGTCATCGTATTCTGCACACGGTTTATCGCGTCGATGAAGTGGGCGAGGTGTGGCAATCACCGTTGCCGAATTATAAATTCAACCTGGCTTTCCATGATCTGACCGAGGCTGGTGTTGACCTGGAATCCCAGCTTGAATCCTGGTTGCAGCGTTATCGCACGCAGCCGTTCAATCTGGACCGCGACTTGCCGTTGCGCGCCTGCCTGATTCGCACCGGTGCGGAGCGTTTTCTGCTGTCATTGACGTTGCATCATATTGCGGCCGATGGTTGGTCGGTGGCCGTACTGGTGCGAGAGCTGATGGGTGTTTATGTCGCGCTGGTGAAGGGGCAGGAGCCAGCGTTGCCAGCATTGGATTGGCACTATGCCGACTGGTGTGCACAGCATGAAGCGGCGCAGGCTCAGGCGCCGTTGCAGCAGCGACAAACGCAGTATTGGTTGAACCAGTTACAGGATGCGCCGGAGTGTCACAGCCTGCCGTTGGATCGGCCACGTTCAGCCTCGGCGGATGTGCGCGGGCAATCTTTTTATTCCCATATCGATGCCGCTACATTGAATGCGATTCAGGAAGCGGGTCGGCGCCAGGGTGTCACGCTATTTCTGCAGTTGCAGACCGCGTTAGCAATTCTGGTAGCACGGCTGGGTGGCCAGCCTGACGTGGTGCTGGGCGCTGCTTATGCCAATCGCGCTCAGGCCGAATGCGATGCCATGGTGGGTTTTTTCGTCAACGCATTGGTGTTGCGTCAGCAATTGCCGGTGGACGCCAGCATGGAGCAGGTGATTGCGCTTTGCCGCGAATGCTTGCTGGATGCTTACGACAACGCGGACGTGCCATTTGAACAGTTGGTTGAACAGTTGCGGCCCCATCGTTTGGGACAACGCAATCCCCTGTTCCAGATCATGCTCAATCTGCAGAACAAGGACGGCTGGCATCTGGATTTGCCGGAGCTCGAGATCAGCCCCCATCGCGTCAACACGCTGGAAGCCAAATTCGATCTGGCTGTGGACTGCACCGAAGGCGTCGACGGTTTGCAAATTCAGTGGGAGTTTGATGCCAATCTGTTTGACGCTGCGACCGTTCAGCGCTGGTCCTGTTATTTTGAACGCATCCTCGATGCATTGGTAAACCAGCCGAATATGGCCTGGCAGCAATTGCCACTGCTGGATGATGCAGAACGACACTATCTGCTGCACGACCTGAACGTCACAGCACAGCCATCGCAATCTGTTTGCCTGCATCATCTGTTCGAATACCATGCGCGGACGACGCCTGATGCCATTGCACTGCAGTGCGACAAGCAAACTTTTTCATACCGCGAACTGAATCAGCGCGCCAACCTGCTGGCACAGGCGTTGTTGGAAGCAGGTGTAGGACCTGATGCCAGGGTGGCTGTGTTGCTGGAACGCAGTGCTGAGTCGGTGCTGGCCATGCTGTCAGTGCTGAAGGCGGGGGGTGCTTATGTGCCAGTGGACCCGACGTATCCTGCAGCTCGAATTGAATATCTATTAACGCATGCAGAACCGTTGGCGCTGATTACTGATTCCCGTTTGGCGCACTTGTCTGCTGATTCTCAATTACCTGCGTTGTTCGTCGACGCGATTTTTGCAGATCATTCTGTCGCAGCTGCGTTGAGCGGCGCGCTAATCGCCGATCCCCTAACGGAAGTGGCACCCCACCATCTGGCCTGCGTGATTTATACATCAGGTTCCACCGGGCAGCCCAAGGGTGTGATGGTGGAACACCGGCAGATCGCCAATCTGGTGCTGAATGATCAGCATGCGCCGTTGGATCAGAATGCCGTGGTGTCGCACTGTTGCAATCCCTGTTTTGACGCGGCCACTTGGGAAGTCTGGGGCACTTTTGCTCGCGGCGCTCGGTTGGTGGTCATTCCTCCAGCCCTTGTGTTGAATCCGCCGGCCTTCGCGCAGGAACTACAGAGCAAACATGTTAGTACGATGGTGTTGCCGGTGGCATTGTTCAATCAATACCGCCACGCTTTGGCCAAGGTGCTGCCGCAATTGGACTATTGTCTGATCGGCGGCGAGGCGGTGGATGCTGACATCGCGCAGCAGGTATTGCGACAATCTCCGCCGCGTCAGCTGATCAATATTTACGGTCCGACCGAGACCACGGTTTTTGCGACCACGCATGTCATTCAATTCGGCGCAGATGCTTACACCATGCCAATCGGCAAGCCGGTAGCGAATACCCGAATCTATCTGGTAGACGCAGCAGGAGACCCAGTACCCAACGGAGTGGTAGGCGAAATTTGCATCGCGGGCGATCAGGTAGCGCGCGGTTACTGGAATGATCCCACGTTGACCGAGCAGCGCTTCGGCCCTGATCCATTTTCGCCAATGCCGGGGCAGAGACTCTATCGCACGGGTGATTTAGGGCGTTGGGGTCAGGATGGCGTGCTGGAATTCTGCGGCCGCGCTGATCAGCAGGTGAAAATTCGCGGTTTCCGGGTAGAGCCGGGCGAAGTAGAACAGCAATTGCGATTGTGCACCGGCGTGGAAATAGCGCTGGTATTGGCACAGCGAGGTGAGGGGGATGATGGTCATCGACTGGTAGCTTATTTGATTCCTGATGACGCGGCGCTGCTTGAAGATGCGCACTGGCCAGCACGTGTAGCCGCGCAACTGGCGGCTCGTGTGCCTGCGTACATGCAACCGTCCGCTTGGCTGGTGTTGCCTGCATTGCCGCTCACCAACAATGGCAAGGTGGACCGGCGCGCGTTACCACCGATAACAACGATTTCAGCGGTTAACGAACATTTTGAAGCGCCTGAAAACGCGATGGAGCTGCGTCTGGCTGACGCTTGGGGTCGTTTGCTACGGTTGCCGCGTGTTGGGCGGCAGGATAATTTCTTCGCTTTGGGCGGCCACTCATTACTGGCGGTAAGACTGAGCGAGCAATTGCGCCAGGATGGTTTCCGCCTGGATGTGCGCACGATTTTCCGCGCCGCGACATTGGCGGAGATGGCGGCACTGATCCATGTCGGTAGCACTGACGAAAGCCAGGTGCCGCCAAATCTGATCACAGCCGACACCCAGCAGCTGACACCAGACTTGTTACCTTTGCTGAATATCGATCAGACCGGATTGGACAGCCTGGTGGAAGCCGTTACTGGCGGAGTGCGTAATATTCAGGATGTTTATCCATTGTCCCCGCTGCAGGAAGGCATTCTGTTCCATCATCTGTTGTCGCCGGAACAAGACCCGTATCTGCTGCGCACTTTGCTCACCTTCGACACCTGTTCTACATTGGATGCCTTCTTGCAGGCGCTTGAAGCAGTGGTTGCCCGCCACGATATTCTGCGTACCAGTGTTCACTCGCCAACCGTCGCGCAAGGCCTGTCCCAACCGGTACAAGTGGTGGAGCGTCGGGTGACTCTGCCGCTGGAAACCTGCGATCCCTATTCAGTAAACGACACCGTTACTTTGCTGGAACATCTGGATCGGCAGCGCCCACTGCTGGATGTGCGGCGCGCGCCGTTGCTGCGCTTGTCAATTGCGCGGGATGCGGAATCGCAGCGTTGGCTTTTGGGTATTCTGGCCCACCACCTGATTGCGGATCATCAGACGCTGGAAGCCATTTACACCGAAATTCTGCTTCGCTTGCGGGAATCTGTGCCGACGCTGCCCGCCACGCAACCCTATCGGAACTTCATTGCCCGTTTGCAGACGGTGCCGCCCGATTGGCACACGGATTTTTTCCGCCGCCAGTTAGGGGATTTCGAGCAGCCCGCGTTTTTGTTTGATCAGCAAATGGCTCAGGTGAATCCGGCATCCTTGCGCACTGCTATTGGTTCGATTGATCCGATATTGACGCAGACATTGCGCCAGATCTGTCGTGAACAGCGGGTGACGCTGGCGGCGTTGCTGCATTTGCTATGGGCACGAGTAGCGGGTGCCTGCAGTGGTCGTGATGATCTGGTGTTTGGCACTGTGTTGTCCGGGCGCAGTCAGGGTGACAGTGTTGGGCCGGTGCCGGGACTGTTTATCAATACATTGCCGGTGCGCGTGCAGTTAGGCGACGCAGCGGTAGTCGATGCGTTACAGGCGTTGCAGCAGCAGTTGCATGATCTCGCGGACCACGAGCAGGCGCCTCTGGCGCTGGCGCGACGTTGCAGCGCTGTACCTTCTGACCTGCCACTGTTTACCACACTGCTGAATCTGCGCCATGCAGGGGATGCGGAACAGGACAGTCTGAAAGCGTTGGCGGAGCAGGGCATCCGCATCGCGCATATGGAGGAACTGACGCATTATCCGGTGACCCTGTGCATCGACGATCGTGGTCAGGATCTGCTGTTCAACGTGCAAGCTGGAACCGGCATCGATCCTGAACGGCTGCTGACGTATTGTCGCTGCGCGTTGCAGGCGTTGGCGGATGCCTTACAGCATCATCCCGATCAGGCATTGGCGCGGATTTCGGTATTGCCGGCGCAGGAACGTCAGCGTCTGCTGCAATCCGGCGGCACGTTTACGACGGCATCAGAAGCGTCGCCACTGCTATCGGTACGTTTCGAGCAGCAAGTGGAACGCACGCCGGACGCCATCGCACTGGTGCACGGTGAGCAACGTCTGTGCTATCGCAACTTGAATAATCGCGCTAACCAGATTGCTGCGGCACTGCTCGCAGTGGGCGTACGTCCAGAAGACCGCGTGGCCGTCTGCCTGGAACGCAGTGCAGATCTTATCGCAACGCTGATCGGTATTCTGAAAGCGGGCGCTGCCTATGTACCGTTGGACCCGACCCAGCCCGCGCAGCGGCAGGCGTTTCTATTGCAGGATTGCGCACCGGCTGCATTGATTACGCAGCGTGGTAATTCACTGCAGAACACCGTGGACTTGCCCTGTTTGATGCTGGAAGACTTGCCGTCACAGGTTTGTGCTAACCCCAATGTTGCGGGCCAGCGCCCCGATCAACTCGCTTATGTAATCTACACGTCCGGCTCCACTGGAGAACCCAAGGGCGTCCTGGTGGAACAGCGTCACGTTACTCAATTACTGGATTCCACGGAGACGCTATTTGATTTCAGCGGTTCCGATGTATGGACGCTTTTCCATTCCTGCGCTTTCGATTTTTCTGTGTGGGAAATCTGGGGTGCGTTGTTGCACGGCGCGCGACTCGTGGTGGTACCGGCGCCTGTCGCACGCGATAGCGACGCCTTCCTGCAATTGTTGCAGCGCGAACGAGTGACAGTGCTGAGCCAGACACCGGGTGCACTACGTGCCTTGCTGTCGACGCAGGTGCTGGTGGGGGAACAAAAAGGGAATGCCCGGCTGCACGATCTGCGCTATGTGATTCTGGGCGGCGAAGCATTGGACGCGCATGTCATTGAATCCTGGCGTGCGTGCAATGAGGGTGAGTCCACCCGTCTGATCAATATGTACGGCATCACCGAAATTACCGTGCACGGGACTTTTTGTGATGTCACGGACTCCCACCGTGGCGTTGGCTTGATTGGCTGTCCTCTACCAGGCTTATACATGCGAGTGCTGGATGCGCACGGCGAACCGGTGCCTGTCGGTGTCACCGGCGAACTTTACGTTGGTGGGGCACAGGTTGCGCGTGGCTATTGGAATCGCCCCGAGTTAACGGCACAGCGTTTCCTACCCGATCCATTCTGCGCCGCGTTGCCTGCCGACAATAGCGCAAGTAGCACCGCGAGTAGTACGGCAAGCAACGACGCCAGCTTTCACAGCTCGACGTTCGATGAAGATGCCCGTCTGTACCGTACGGGTGATCTGGCGCGCTGGTGCGACGATGGCACACTCGACTACCGTGGTCGCAATGATTTTCAGGTGAAGATTCGCGGTTATCGTATCGAACTGGGTGAAATCGAAGCCTGCTTGCGTCGTTGCGATGGCGTGCGTGATGCCGTGGTTTTATCTCGACACGACATAGTGCTGGGCACCAGTCTGGTCGCTTATCTGGTGACGGATAATCCGGCGCAAGCCGAAGCACACCATTGGCAGACGCAGTTGCGTACGCAATTGCCAGATTACATGGTGCCGACAGATGTTGTGGCCTTGTCGGCGCTGCCGCTCAATCATAACGGCAAACTGGACCGGCAGGCGCTGCCATCACCCCTCGGGGCGGCCGGATCCACCGAGCCTCCTGTGGGCGACATCGAAATTCGCCTGGCCCGGCTTTGGCAGACACTTTTGGGCCGTCCCGCGATTGGCCGTCACGATCATTTCTTTGCGTTAGGTGGGCACTCGCTGTTGGCAGTGCAATTGAGTCATGCCATCACGCGGGAATTTGGCCTGGCATTGCCGTTGCGCACGCTATTTGAATTGACCACGTTGACAGGGCAGGGTGCGGTCATCGCGCTGCTATTGGCTGGGTCGTCTTCGACGGCAGTCAGCCAGGATCAGGATGAGACTGAGCCTGACTACGAGGAAGATGTCATTCTTTAGCATTTGCATTCTTTTGTATTCCTACAGTGCAGTACAACCTGGAATACATTGATCAGCCATAACAATAATGTAAAACCAAAATAACAATAGCGAAGCAGGGAAGATCACGATGAATCATGTTTGGGTAAGGCTCGAATTGGCGCAGATGTCATTTCTGCAATCGCTGGAGCCATTGTGCGACGGCCACGTGGAAGCGTTTTTGCCGGCTGCGGAAGTGGATCAGGTGCGTCGTACCAGCGCCGATGGCACCTGGCTGCTCCGCGCCAGACATGGGCAGCAGGAAGTGGCGATTTTCTGGAGCGATTTTCGTGTCAATGGCGCCAGTTTTGGTGGCGAGGTCGCGCGCCGCGCGGTTGCGTTCCTGCGAGAGTGCCAACAACGTAAATTACCGCTGATTCTGGTGATGAATTCCCTCGGCTATCGCTTCATGGAAGGGCGTGCCGGTTTTAACGACGTATTCAGTTTGATCCCTGCGCTGGAATATTACGCGCAGCAGCAATTGGTGATTTCCATCTGTCACGGCCAGTGTTTGGGATTGGGTGCCATTCTGTTTGGTCTCGGCCATTACCGCATCGGCGTGCGCGAGGAATCCACCCTCAATCTCACCGGTCCCGACGTATTTCGTCTTTTTTTCGGGGCGAAAGTGGATTTCTCCACCTTTGCCAGCGTCGATCAGCAATACCTGAAAACTGCGTTGGTGCATGAGCGTACGGAAGATCTGGCGGACGCACTGACGCGGGCGGCGACATTGGCGCATATTCGCCG